>NZ_WTKZ01000070.1:0-19795 GCF_011378805.1 Pseudoalteromonas sp. Z9A6 | reverse complement strand
AAAAATCCCCGCTAATTTCTTAGCAGGGATTTGTGTATAAGAGACAGCTGTAAAGTGCCTTTTTTATTTGGTCGTTACGTATAAGTTTGTTAGTTTAAAAGTAGATTAACAACTGAAGTCGTAAAATTGAAAACCATTCCTATTACTAAGTTAGTCCCAGGTATGTTTGTGCAAAGCGTTACCAAACAAACTGGCAGTATTAAAATTAAAAACCAAGGCTGGGTTAAAACTCAAGCTGGTATTAATAACCTGATAAAAGCAGGTATTTTAGAAGTAGAAATTGACCCAGATAAAACCCTCATTGATTCAGTCCCTGAAAAAGATCCTATCGCTACACCTACAACAAAAATAAAGCGTGATCCTTGGCAAAAAATAAACAGCGCTGAGCAAGAAATGGGAAAAGCAAAAAAGCTTTATGACGAAGCAAAAACACTGCAAATAAAAGCATTTAAAGATATAAAAGCTGGCCGTGATATAGATATAGGGCCGTTTAGAGAACTGGCAAGTGGCTTTATGGATTCAGTTTTTAGAAATCAAGATGCCCTAGCCTGCCTTACCCAAATGCGCCAAAAAGATGCCTACCTACTTGAGCACTCAATTAATGTATCAATATTAATGGGTATTTTTGCAAAACACTTAAATATAGAGAAAGATACTATTGTTGAGCTGACTACCGGCGCACTATTACACGACATTGGTAAAATAAAAATCCCTGATGAAGTGCTAAACAAACCTGGGCGCTTTACAGACGACGAATTTAAAATAATGAAAATGCATTCGCTTTTCAGTAAAGAGATATTAGAAGACTCTGGGTTAACAGGAATCGCGGTAGATATTGCAGGTATGCACCACGAAAGACTCGATGGTAAAGGCTACCCGTTTGGTAAAAAAGGTGACGAGATAAGTCAGTATGTGCGTATGGCGTCAATTGTAGATGTTTATGATGCACTTACCGCAGAACGTGTTTATAAAGCAGGCATGGAGCCAATAAAGGCGTTTAAAATATTAAAAGACGGGTGCCCAGATAGCTTTGATCCTGTGCTGCTTAATAAATTTATTCAATGTATTGGCATCCATCCGGTAGGAACGCTTGTAAGGTTATCGAGTCAAAGAGTGGGTTTGGTCACCGAGAGTAATCCGGGGGCACCACTAAAACCTGTCGTTAAAACATTTTACAGCGCTAAGCATAGCCGCTACACCGAAGTAAAAGATATTGATTTATCTAATAAAAAAACTGTAGACACTCTTGAGTCAGCGGTTAAACCTAAAGAATATAATATTGATTTAGAGCGCTTTTATAAAAATTCAATATTATCCTAAGCACAATCGAGAGCTCAATATTCTACCGAGCTCTCAACATGATAACTAAGCGCTTACTGCGGCCAGTCTTGCAAAGCTTTTAAGCTAAACTCATAACCATCAAAATCTAGCACACTTTGCTCAGGTGTAATTTCTGTGACTGTTAGAGCCCCTATACTTTCTCCTTCGTGTAATTCTCGGCCATTTAGCTTGATCCAACGTTTATCAGCACTCGATGAATATATATGCGCTTGATATTTAATACTAGGTAACATTGATTGCAAACCATCAGGTAATAACTCAACAGGCTCAACACGTGATGACGTTTTTGACGCTTGAGTAACTTCATAATCTTGGTTTTTTTCGACATCTTGTATAGCTTGCGCAAATGCATTTTTAAGAGTTGTAGGCACGGCATCAAGCTCAGGGTCACTCGTCTGTTGGGATTGGGTGCTGCCATTAATTGGCTTACCCAATACCTTATATTTACTCATATCAAGTTGAGCCGATGCGGTATTTTGATTTTGCCCAAATACCGCAGTGTTTTGTGCATTATTTGGATTGTAATTACTTTGTGGGTTAAACGCTGGCTGATTATAATTTTGAACCGGCATTACTTGTTGCATGTTTTGCTGATTATAACCTGCTGCGCTCGTGACTTGGCTCGACGGCATAGGAATATACTGACCATTTGGGGTTAATAACATTTGCTGTACACCATTGGGTGTTTGCACATGCACAAGTTGCCCTTCAATCGTTGCAGTATTTGTTGGAGCTACTTTTGCAGGCTCTAACTTAGCTACTTGCTGTTTTTCAGCTTCAGCATCTTCCTCTTTAACGTCTTTGTTAGGCGATGATTTTTCGCTTTCCACCACCTTAATTACAGCGGGTTCCGCTGCGTTTAATAAAGTCGTACTTTGAAACCACTTTCCGGCGGTAAAGCCACCCGCTACCGCAATAAAAGCAGCTAAGCTTGTACCAAATACTAATGCTAATCGTCTATAACGTTTAAGTGCTTGCTGTTGCTTTAACTGCTCAGATTGTAAGTCGTACTGTTCAGCACTCATATCTGATTGCTGCGACTGCTTTAGCGCATCTAATAAATAAGACATAACTTACCTAACTATAAAATAAATGAAAGCCCAATGCCTACGGCAAATAAAGCAGCGAATGCAAGGCTATAGGGTACAAATGACGTTGCTTTGTTAGCTTCGTTAACCGGTGCTACAAAATCCATGGGTAATGACTCATGGGCTGATTTTTTTATTATATCGCTATCAACTATCAACTGCTGCTTTGCAAAAGTCCCAACTAAAGCACGCTCACAGACCAAGTTCATTAATCGTGGCACACCGCCAGTTAATTGATGAACAGCTTGCATGGCATCCATCGAAAAGATTCCTTTATCACACCCTGCAATATGTAACCGATGCTTTATGTAAGCGACTGTTTGGCCTTGCGTAAGTGGTAATAAATGGTAACGAGCCGTTATCCTCTGGGCAAGTTGCCTTAATTCGTTGCGCTTCAAAAGATCTTGCAGCTCAGGTTGACCAACCAATACTATTTGTAATAATTTTTTATGATCGGTTTCTATATTTGTCAGCAAACGTAATTGCTCAAGCACGTTAGGGGCAAGTAATTGTGCTTCGTCAATAATAAGTATAGTGTGCCCGCCCGATTTATTATTAGTCTCTAAATGCTTTTTTATAATATCGGTAAGACTTTTAAGCGTCGCATTATGAACATCGTAACTAATATTGAGCTCATCACAAATACTGGCTAATAACTCCAGCTCTGAAAGCGCTGGGTTATGGATCATCGCTACTTGAGTGTTTTCAGGAAGCTGCTCCAACATACTGCGGGTAATTGTAGTTTTACCAGTACCCACTTCGCCTGTTAATAATACAAAACCACCGTCTTCACCTAATCCATAGGTAAGGTGTGCTAAGGCTTCTTTATGTCGTTCACTTAAAAATAAGTAATGAGGGTTGGGCGAAATCGAAAAAGGTTTTTCGTTCAGGCCAAAATAGCTTAAATACACCGTGATGTTCCTTCGTAATTAAATCACGGCCTATAATGGCAAAAAAATGCGCTGAGTGACAACGTTGTAAGCGCTTTATTATTGAAATAACGTAAATTTATGTAAAACAAAAAAGTGCAGCTGTTTTAAGGCTGCACTTTTGTCTGTCTAATCTTAGTATGCATTTACTCTTCGTAGCGCACTAATCGTAAATACACATTACTGGTTTTAGCATGTAAGCTATTCAACCCACTATCAAATTGATAAACCCACGCTGAGCTCATCGTGCTTACACCCGATGTATTTGACCAATAGTTTTGAAGCTTAGTGCCCAAAAATACGTCTTCATTAATACTCGGCTCTGTGCAACTGTGCTCTAAAATACTCGCCAATTCTTTAATGTTAGGCATTTGCCAATCATCGTAATCTGCGGTTGTATCATTTTTAGCACCGCGTAGTGCCTCTTGCCAAGTAAGAGAAGGTGTTGAACCTTCACAAAGTTGTGTCTCTGTATTATAAGTTTGTCCATAACTACAGCGTTGCCACATAAGGCCTGTTTCACTATCAGACACTGTGCCATCTGTATTTACAGTAAATCTATCTGTCGGTGTTGTGGTATCTGCACCGTCGTAGCACGTTTGCGCCGCTGCAATATTAAAGCTCAAACTTATAGTTGCTAGTGCATAGAGTAATTTAAATTTCATTATTTTCTCCTAACGACTTCTAACTAAACGTACATAAGCAGTATTTTCTTTTGGATAAGCAAGGTCGTTACCATCACTCATATCAATGATATACGCTTGAGATAAACTGGTACCATCAGCTGCTGTTTGAGAGGTCCAGTACGGTAAATCCACATTTTCTATATCACCTGATTGAGGAATATAAGGAAATAACGATTCGTCTATCAGCACTCTTTGCCCTTGTTTCCCGTAATCAATTAAACCTAAAAGCTCATTATAAGTTGGTAAGCGCCAGTTTGTACCACCACAGAAATCTAAGCTATTCACTTCGTTTATATAGCTTTGCACGCCGCAACTGGTATCATTTGGGCATGTGCTATTTGCAGTACTTGTATCTGTAAAAGTAGTTTCTCCTATATCCCAAAAGTAATGATTTTGCCCCTCACGCAAACTTGTATCTGGTAATACTCCTGAGGATTCAGTTTTTACTTCCCATACAAGCCCAGTAACATTATCGCGTATACAGGTAAAGTCACTACTATCATCACCAACTTCATCAGCAAACTGATTAAGTTTAGTGTAATCAAACGCTAAATTACCTTTGCCAACTTTATCTAAGCGGTTTGCATAGCTATCGCGTCCAAGCTCTGCATCTTGCGCTGGAAAGTCATCACTCTCACAATTAATACGTTGAGTATTGTTATAACACTCACCAACACCACTATCGTTGATGAATCCAAGTGCTTTGGGTGATACATCAACAAATAAGGAGTCTGTATCGGTGCGTCCTTTTGAGTCGGTTACCGTGACTTCAAAGCTCAATGTAGACTCAGTATCAACATCTGAGGCAAAAAATGTCGTTGTACATTGGTCGCTATTGCTTAATGTTTCGCTATTACCGGTAAGTTGTTGCCATTTACACTTATAGGTATCGGTAACTGTTTCGCTATTTGTTGCATCAAGCGTTACTTGTTCAAACTCTTCAACATTTTGATCTGCGCCTGCATTTGCATCCACTAACTCATTTGTTTTGTTGAGTGTCATTGAATATTGAGTGCTCGCCTCGCCACCCTCATCATCAGTGACAGTTAGCTGCCAAGATAAATTCACGTTACTTTCAAGTAATGGATGAGAAAAGCTAAGAGTTGATTCATTAAAACTCTCAATATCTAAATCAGGACCCGATAGCAATTGCCACATATAACTATCAATTTGGCCATTATCATCAGGATCGCTCGACTCTAGGGCACTCAAAGTCACTGTACCTTTGTATACAGAGGGAAGTGTTTCAGGAGATGTTTGTGTAACAACAGCAAGAGGTAGTTGGTTATTAGAGCTCACTGAAATAGAAATGTCGTCACTAACAGCACTACTACCTGTACTTTGATAGCTCACTCTTAATATTATTTGACTATCAGTTTTTACGTCAGGTGCAGTAAGTGTTTGCTCAGCGCCTTCAAGGGGGAAACCTTCTATGCTTGGGCCACTAACTTGTTGCCATGAAAACGTACCATCAGCGGGGGAACCTTGTGCTGTGATGGTAAATTCAGATTTTTCGATAATTTGTAAATCGGCTCCAGCATTAACAGACGTTTCAACAACTGTATTATCGCTATCACCGCCACCGCCTCCACACGCACTCAGTAAACCACACGAAATGAGGGGGATTAAAGCAAACGCTTTCATACGCAGCACCTTATTATGTCAAATAATTACTATAGTGTAATCACTAGCAATAAAGATGCCATTAAAGTACTACATATATGTATCTTGATGAATGCGTACAAACAACTTCGTACCGATTTTACTGTAATCTATTTTGTATTCACGCCCGTCTAGGGCTTGAATAAACAGCAACTGCTTTTCTTCGCCAAATACATCAGCGCTACTTACATAAACCATTTCTAAATAACGCTCTTTTGCATCACGGCGGTTTTTAGGTAATTCTTCTTTAAATGGCTCCAGACCATGTTGCGTTACTTTAATTCGAGGATGAATTTCAGAGTTTACAATCACTAAATCATGCTTTTTATCTTTATGTATTATGGTGTTTCGACCACTTTTTAAAAAGGCTCTCTCTTGACTCATTTTTCTTTCCTACAGTCGTAGCTTAATTACTAAGCTGCGACGCTATAAACTGACTAGGCTCGCGCTTCCACTTATTTAAGTTAGCACTAAATGCCCAAATATCTCTATCTAACACGCTGGCAGGCAATAATAAATCGTAACCTGTTAGCTGCTGAAGGTGCTTAGTTCTATTAGCAAACATGGCTATAAGACCAGTATAGCTTATCCCTTTATGGGATGTGTAATGTGTATCTTCTATTAACCATTCTGATGGGCAATTGCCATTTTTGCAATGCTTTTGAACAACTTGCATAAATAAATTACGCTGCTCTATTAATAACTTCCCTGCAATTCTAGGCGCTATACTTGATAAAAAGTCGTCTATATCATTTACCCTAACGCCAACCGCATTTAATTCTAAATAGTCAAAGCCATCTTCTACTTTGGGTATTCCACTGTGATGAAAGTTACTATGAGGCATACTCCAAGCTCCGTATTTGTGGCAATAAACGAGCTCAGATTCGCTTAATATAAGGCTATGGTATGGTTCTTGAGATTTTAAAAATCCAATAAAAATAGCCACAAGGCACAAGCTCACTAAAAATATTTCAACAATGCTGATCTCACCTGGTCTTAATAAATTAAACAACATAATAAAGACTAAGCCTATAGCACCTACAACAATCACCTCAATTGCGTTTCGCGCGCCCTGTGCCCGAAACTTAATGACATTGTCAGATTTATCCATATTGGTAAAACACCATATAAAAAACAAACATAATAATGCCCCAAATTATGACCTTTCTTGTTGTTATACATAAGTTACAGCTAGTTTTAAATTTCATACATTACCGCTTTTTCCTCAACAATATAGGAACAATGAATAAATCTTATTTACTTTTACGCTTAACGCACAAATTTATGAGATACATAACCGTCTTTTCACGGTCTTATTTCGTACAATACTTACAATTCATTTTCAGGTATGAAATCAATGTACTCAAGACAATCAGGTAAAGCACTTTTTCCATTTATTATTACGTTACTTTTAATATTTAGCGTTTATTTATATTTACCCGCTAGCCACGGCGAACAAGCCGATTCATCACAAATGTCTACCCAAGTAACGGCTCATACTGTTACCTCTGAGGAAAACGCAGTGATGATAGAGGCCATCGGTAGTGCACGTGCAAACCAAGCTATTTATATAAAAAGTGCGCAAAACGATTATGTCACAGATATATATTTTAAAGATGGCGACTTAGTCAGTAAAGGACAAAAATTAGTACAGTTACAAAGCCAACAAGAGCAACTTGCAGTTAAAGAACTCGGTATTAACTTACGTGAGGAAAAACGTCAGTTAGATCGCCTTACCGAACTTTCACGTTCGCAATCAACGGCAAAGTCATTACTTGAAGAACAATTATCTCGTGTTGATGCCACTGAAGCTCAACTAGAAAGCGCTAAAACAAAGTTAAATGAAATGACTATTACCGCGCCATTTTCAGGCCTGTTAGGTAAGCGTGAAATATCAGTTGGCGCCTACGTAAGCAACACAACAATAATCACCACACTTGATGATATTAGTATTATTAAAGTTGACTTCAAAGTACCTGAAAAATATTTAGCACAATTAAACATGGGTATGAAAGTACTTACCCAAAACGATGCCTACCCAGGGCAGACATTTAACGGCAAGGTAACGCATATTAGCTCGCGTATTGATTCGGTAACACGCAGTGTTGAAGTAACTGCAAGCTTTGCTAATAAATCAGGATTACTTCGCCCTGGTATGTTACTAAATACAGCACTTGAGCTAAGCAGTAACCAAGCTTTAATGGTGCCAGAAAAAGCGGTTATCCCTTTACAAGACAAACACTTTGTTTTTCAAATTCAAGACGGAGTAGCCAATAAGGTTGAAGTGCATGTTGCTGGCAGAAATAATGGCTGGGTTGCTATCGATGAAGGTTTAAATGATGGCGAGCAAATTGTTACTGAAGGGCTAATAAAAATTCGCTCTGGTAGTAAAGTAAGCGTAAAGGGGTAATACGTGAAAATTACTGATACTAGCGTTAAACGCCCCGTTTTTGCCATAGTAATTAATTTACTACTTCTTACTTTTGGTCTGGTTGCATTTACTATGCTGCCACTTCGTGAGTACCCTGATATTGAAACGCCAATAGTAAATATCAGCACTGAATACACAGGTGCTTCTGCCGAAATTATAGAAACCAAAATAACGCAAATAATAGAAAATCGAATTTCAGGTATTGAAGGCATCAAAAGTATTAACTCTTCGAGCCGTAATGGGCGCTCAAACATTACCATTGAGTTTGATATTAATCGCGACATAGATGCTGCATCTAACGATGTACGCGAACGTGTAGCACGTGCGCTTGATAGTTTACCCGATCAGGTGCGCCCACCAGAAGTGTCTAAATCAAATAGTGATGAAAGCCCAATCGCATGGTTTGTATTAAACAGCGAAACAATGGACTCGTTACAGCTCTCTGATTATGCGCAGCGTTTTATTGTTGACCGCTTAGCCGTTGTAGATGGTGTATCTAACGTGCGTATTGGTGGTGAGCGCCAATACGCCATGAAAATTTGGCTAAACCGCCAAGCAATGGCTGCACGCGGTATTACCTCAAGCGATATTGAAAATACACTGCGTACAGAAAACGTTGAATTACCTGCCGGCGAAATAGAATCAATAGATCGCGACTTTACCGTGCGTACCGCACGTAGTTATAAAGATCAGCGCGATTTTAAAAACCTTGTTATTAAACGTGGTGAAGAAGGTTATTTAGTGCGTTTAGGTGAAGTTGCCGACGTAAAATTAGAAGCTGCCGATGACGAAAGCTTATTTCGTGGTAACGGGCGCAACATGATTGGCCTAGGAATTGTAAAACAAGCTAAAGCAAACACGCTTACCGTAGTAGATAACGCACGCAGTGAACTTGAAAAAATCAAACGTAACCTACCTGAAGGCACCACAATTCAAGACAGCTACGATTCATCAGTATTTATTAAAGAATCAATTAGTGAAGTTTACAGCACACTTGCCATCTCTATGGGTTTAGTCGTACTCGTTATATTTTTGTTTTTAGGCAATATACGAGCAACGCTTATTCCTGCGGTTACCGTACCGGTCGCACTTGTTGGTAGCTTTATGTTTTTATTAGCAATGGGCTACTCAATCAACTTACTCACTTTACTTGCCTTAGTACTGGCTATTGGTTTAGTAGTAGATGATGCCATTGTAATGCTTGAAAACATTCACCGTCGTATTGAACTGGGTGAGCCGCCATTACTAGCTGCATATAGAGGTGCGCGTGAAGTTGGTTTTGCCATAGTAGCAACCACGCTTGTACTAATATCGGTGTTTGTGCCATTGGTGTTTATGGATGGCCGTATAGGGGCATTATTTACTGAGTTTGCAATGGCGGTGAGTGCTGCCGTATTTTTCTCAAGTGTTACAGCGCTTACTCTTGCACCAGCCCTGTGTTCTAAAGTACTTAAAGTATCAGACAAACCAAATAAATTTAGCCAATGGATGGACCGCCAGTTTACTAAAATTGAAGTAAGTTACCGTAAATCGCTCTCCACTAACATAACCCGTAAATGGGGCTTAATGGTGAGCTTATTATTAGCGGGCTTTGTTAGTTACTCGTTGTTTTTACAAGTTCCCTCTGAGCTAACGCCAAAAGAAGACCGTGGCACGTTCTTTATTATGATGAGCGGCCCTGAGGGCGCAAGTTACGAAAATAACGCCGCTAATATGGCTAAAATTGAAGAACGTTTAATGCCTTACTCGCAAGCAGGTGAGCTAAGTCGTGTACTTGTTCGAGTGCCAGGCTGGGGTGGCAGCGGCGGTGTTGCGATTGTTGGTATGGCCGATTGGGATAAACGCAAACGCTCAACATGGGAAGTAATGGACGAAATAAGCGGTAAAATGCAAGAAGTTACCGATGTGCGTGCATTTGCCATTATGCGCCGTGGTATTGGCGGCGGTGGCTCTTCTCGCCCTATTGAGTTTGTATTGCAAGGTAATGATTATGCACAACTTGCCGATTGGCGTGACCGTATAATTAAACGTGCCGAACAAAACCCAGGTTTAGTAAGAATCGATCATGATTATAAAGAAACCTTCCCGCAGTTTTTAGTCAGCATAGATAAAAACAAGGCTGCTGATTTAGGCGTTTCGGTATCTGATGTAGGCCGTACACTTGAAACAATGCTTGGCCAACGCCGTGTTACAACCTTTATTGACCGTGGTGAAGAATACGATGTAATTTTAAAAGGGACTAAAGAAGACTTTACTAACCCTACTGACATTTCAAATATATATCTTAAATCACGAAGCGGTGAACTAGTCCCACTTGATAGCCTTATCAGCTTAAAAGAAGAAGCAACCGCATCGCGCTTAAACCGATACAACCGTATGCGCGCAATTACATTAAGCGCCAACTTAGCCGACGGTTATACGCTTGAGCAAGCGCTTAACTTTTTAAACGAAGTAGCCGCGCAAGAAAACGATATAGATGGCGCCGTAGATTACAAAGGCGAGTCGCAGCTTTATTACGAAGGCGCATCAGCGATGACCTACGTATTTATACTTGCACTCACCGTTACCTTTTTAGTACTGGCAGCGCAGTTTGAAAGCTTTATGCATCCATTCGTCATTATGCTTACCGTACCACTTGGTTTAATGGGCGCTATGTTCGGACTTTGGGCTACAGGACTTACCTTAAATATTTACAGCCAAATAGGTATTGTCATGCTCATAGGGCTAAGTGCTAAAAACGGTATTTTGATTGTAGAATTTACTAACCAACTGCGCGATAAAGGCGTTGAATTTAGTGAAGCTATTTTGCAAGCGGCAACTCAGCGTTTGCGCCCTATTATTATGACCTCGCTGACTACGGTTATGAGTTCGGTACCTTTAGTACTTGCTTCAGGCCCGGGCGCTGAAAGCCGTATGGTGATAGGTGTAGTCGTGTTTACTGGGGTTATTGTATCGACCCTACTAACTCTTTTTGTTGTACCTGCTGCATATTATGCACTTGCACGTAACACTCAATCACCTGAGTTTTTACAGCAAAAATTAGACAAACAAGCCGCTAAAAAACCTTTCGAAGAGATCTAGCCTCTTAATTGCGCCGTAACCTTGTTGTTGCGGCGCATACAATTTATGCTCGCCTTTAAACCCCATATACATTTTAGGAATACTTATGAGCTCAACAACGCAAGTAGCAACATTTGGTGGCGGCTGTTTTTGGTGTATAGATGCTGCATTTAGACGTGTAAATGGCGTACTAACCGTAAGCTCTGGCTACACCGGCGGTGAAACAAATAACCCAACATATGATTCTGTATGCTCAGGCACAACCGGTCACGCTGAGGTTGTTAAAATTGAATTTGACGCGACTGTAGTTAGCTTTGAAACACTCTTAGCAATGTTTTTCACACTGCATGACGCAACACAATTGAATCGCCAAGGTAACGATATAGGCACACAATATAGAAGTGTGGTTTACTATCACGATGAAGCTCAACTTAAGCAAACCAACGAAGTGATAGCTCAACTGCAAAGCCATGTCGCTGAGCCAATTGTGACAGAAGTCAGCCCTGCTACTACGTATTACCCAGCAGAGCATTATCACCAAGATTACTATAACGAAAACCCACAGCAGGGTTACTGTAGTATTTTAATAGCACCTAAATTACATAAGTTTGAAACCGTATTTAAAGAGTTCTTAGCTGATTAATACCAATCTGCATAAGTATAGAAGCTATTTAACGATAATAAAATTGCGCTCTAACTAGGCAAAAATTTTATATCTAGTGGTTCTAAATAAAAATTTATAACGACGTTAGCGTATGATTTAATCGGTTAAACTGTTTAGAGGTCTATGCAGGTTGGTATAACTTAAAAGTAAACAGAAAATGCAAAAAGCCCGATAACTTATCGGGCTTTTGTATTTTTTATAACTAAATAATAAACTTAGAACTGGTAGCTAATCCCAGCAAATACTTGTCTGCTGGGTGCGCTGTAACCTAAAAGCTCACCACTTGCGGCAAAGCCAATACCCGCAGTGAAGTACTCTTTATCAGTTAAGTTTTCAATACGTGCATGTAGCGCTAGATTATCTAAAAGCTGATAGTTAGCAGCAATATTAAACACAGTAAACGCTGCAATTTCTGTATCGTAGTATGAAATTGAATCGCGAGATGAGCGATATAGCATGGTTAGATTGGCGTCAAAATATCCCCAACTTTTAGTAAGTGTATAATTAAATGCTTCAGATGGACGACGCGCTAACTCTTTACCCGTAGTTTCATCTTCTGTATCTAAAAAACTTAAGTTAGCGTTATGTTCAAATCCTAATGCGCTAAACTCAGCACTAATTTCAACCCCTTGCATAGACACACGCGCAACATTTGAAGGGACATATTTTCCCAAATTAGCGTCATATTGGTTTTCAATTAAGTTTGTAATATTATTATCAAAAATAGTAATATCGTAACGACCCCATTTTGTTGTAAGCGTAATGCCCAGCTCATTATTCACAGCCTCTTCGGGCTTAATATCGCTGTTACCTACATAATAGAGGCTATTCGTTACAAACGCGTTCACCAATGATGGTGCTCTAAATGCTGTACCGTGACTTGCACGAACACTAATATATTTATTAGCTTTATAACCAACACCTGTGCTGTATGTATTAGCGCGACCGTGGTAATCGTAATCATCGGTTCTAATAACAGCACTAGCAAGCCATATGTCATCGTCATAAAAAGCACCAATAAATAATGCTTTATTATCGCGTTTTTCATGTAATGAAGTTGCTGTAGAACCGGATAAATCTTCTTGTAATAAATTAACACCGCCACTTAATTCTAGTGTTTGAGTTAAAGTATATAGACCACGATATTCTGCTTCAAAACGTTCAGTACTATAAAAAGTATTTACTGCAGTCCCTGTTTGCTCATTTTCTTCTTGCGATAAACTGACTGAAACACCTTGATTATAATTTTGAGAGCTTTTTTCCCAACCTAATTTAGCTATATAGTTTTCAAAATCATAAGCGTCGCTAGAGTATGCCGAGTCGTATTCACCCTCACCCTCACTATACTGTGCTTGTGCGCTAAATTGACCCAAATCTTCAGTATGATAGCTTAAGTTAAAACCAATATTTTTATTTCTATAGCCATCATCATCATGATCTTTAGTAATTGCAGCAGTAGGGTCTTTTTCAGTAACATCAAAGCCATCTGTTTCTTCATAACCTGCATTGTATTTAAAGCTCAACGCATCTTTAGCTACCCCACCTGCTAGCTGATAGTTTGAGTAACTATTGCTACCAAATGTTGCAGATAAGGTATTATTAATTGCATCACGAGTAATGATGCTAATAACCCCTGCGATTGCATCTGAACCATAAATGGCCGCGCGAGCACCTTTGATAACTTCGATACGTTCAATGCTATTAACAGGGATATTAGTAAGCGACACACTCCCCGATGTCGCATCACTTATCCTAACACCATCCACCAAAACCAATGTGTATTTTGCCGACGCGCCACGTACAAATACATCCGCTTTTTGCCCAAAGCCCCCATTACTTACAATATCAAGACCAACAACTGTATTTAAAAGGGAGGGTAAATCGCGTACGTTGCTTGCTTCTATTTCTGCACGCTCAATAACATTTACACTTGCTAAAACGTCATTGATTGATTGCTCAAATTTATTAGCTGTAACGGTTATTTTTTCAATTGATTGCTCTGCGCCAGACACAGAAAATGAAAGCGCAGCAGAAATAGCAACGCCTAAAGTTGTTTTGTTTAACATGATGTCCCCTACCTTTGCCCACCGCAAAGATTTAAGTAAGTAAGATAGCATCAAGGCCGGTCTCCGGACTCAGTAAGCACATCAAAATATGCAATACTTTACCGTTGCGGGGGCAGTGTTGGGCTTGTAGTCATCATGAAAACGCACCAACTTCCCGATTATCCTGCTAAAAAAATCATTACATGAAGTGGCTAGCAAGCACCTTGAAAATATGTCGCTATTGTGAGTATTTTGTTTACAAATGTCAATGGACGTCTATATAGCTAAAGCTAGATTTACCTATGATAAATACGAAAAATAACCTCACAGAAAAAAAGCCAAACATTACTGTTTAGCTTTTATTAATACATTCAACACACTCGTTAGCTAGGGTCTAGCAGGTGCACTTTAGTCACGAAAGTTTTTAAACTGAAAAGGCTGACCTAGCTCAGCGCTGCGCACTACTTGCATAGCCTCTTGAAGATCGTCACGTTTTTTACCTGTCACACGCACTTCTTCGCCTTGAATAGCGGCTTGTACTTTAACTTTTGAATCTTTAATGGCTTTAACCACTTTTTTGGCCATGTCTTTTTCGATACCTTGCTTTAACCCAACGTTACGAAATACATTTTTTCCTGCACGGCTAATATCTTGAAGTTCTAAACTAGCTACATCCATACCGCGCTTTGAAATTTTTCCCGCTAAAATATCAAACAACTGCATAACTTGAGAGTCAGCTTCTGCTTTAAGCTTAATTGTTTTATCGTTCAGCTCAATAGATGCATCAACGCCTCTAAAATCAAAGCGAGTCTCTAGTTCACGGTTTGCGTTATCAACCGCATTTTTAGCTTCGTTCATTTCTACTTCAGATACAATATCAAATGAAGGCATTAGTATACTCCTAACTATTTAATCTTAATTTTATGTGGCAATTATAACGCTAAAATTATAAATCTTTACATTTTTCTGCATCTTGTTCAGGTGCGATACTAAATTAGTTTGATATACTTGCGCCTCTTTTTTAAGCGATTTTAGGATTTGTCGTGACAAGGCGTGTTTATCAAGCAGTTTTTTTAATCAGCATAGTGGCTTTCACCTTTTTATTTGCCAAAGAAATAAAAGGTGGCGTTGTAAATTTATTTCCTCATGTTGATAAAGTTGCCCATTTTGGGATTTTTTTTATATTAGCCATAATAATGGACAAGGCTTTTAAGCTTCCTTTATATGCTCAAATACTCTTATTAGCAGGCTATGGCGCCTCAATAGAAATAATGCAAGACGCACTCCCTTATAGGCAAGCATCACTTGGTGATTTTTTTGCTGATTTTGCAGGTGCTGCAAGCTACTTTTTACTTAGAGTAATTTTTACACCTCGAAAAAAGAACCCACATGGCTAATATTTTAATCGTTGGCGATGGCGCTATTGGCTTATTGCTGAGCCACTTTTTGAGCGCATCGCATAATGTCAGTGTTTTAACTCGTAAAAACCCAACAAATACCCGCTTTTACAGCAGAGCTAAGGGTGCATCAAAAAAAATTGACGCAAAATTTATTTCATTAAATCAGCTAGATAAAGCAACTGAATTTGATGTAATTTTATTTACCGTTAAAGCTTTTCAAGTGCTTGATGCGTTTTCTCAAATAAAGCCACTTTTACCGACACATTGCTCTGTTGTACTTTCGCATAATGGAATGGGCAACGTTGATGAGATAAATAACCAGCTAAACACTCATCAAGCACTCTACTTTTTAACGACAAGCATAGCGGGCTTTAAATCAAACCAATATATTGTGCAACACACAGGTGAAGGACAAAGCGTTATTGGTGGCTGTAATGAGCTTGCACTTCAAAATAGTGCGCCAATAGCTGATATTTTTAAAGTAATACCCAACCTAAAGTTTACTAATAACATTCAGCAGCTTCGTTTTGAAAAGCTACTCGTCAATATTGCCATTAATCCATTAAGCGCTTTAAGTAATGTAAAAAATGGCGAATTACGTGCACCTAAGTACAATACAATAATTTTTAATGCACTCACTGAAGCATGCAATATTGCAAAGGCTCAAGGGCTTAATATCCCATTAATTAAAGCGCTCAATACCGCTTATAAAATAATGGAGTTAACCGCAAATAATTACTCATCAATGCAGCAAGATATAGCTCACAATAGAGAAACTGAAATATCAGCTATATGTGGCTATATTAGCCAACAAGGTAAACTTCACAGTATTCCAACGCCTTACAACGATGAGTTGTTAGTCAAAATTCAGACAAAAAAAAGCGTGGTATAAACCACGCTTATATAAGCTTTTAACTTTACGGGCGATAAACTTTTACCGTTTCGAAGCCCTGTTCGTGCAGCATAAGTGCCTGTAGTTGGCTCATTACGCCTCTGTCACAATATAAATAGTAGTCGGTGTCTTTTGGTAAATCACCAAACTTAGTAGCTAAACGGAAGAACGGCAAATGCACCACTTCAATACCATCGATTGCAAGCGGTGCAGCTTCTTCTTCTTCTGGTGAGCGAATATCAATTACTACAGAGCCTGCAGGTAAATCAGCAACTGACTCAGCCTCTTTTAGCTCTTGCTTGGCCTCTACGTCAATATCGCGTACATCCATTATGCGCGCGTTATTTACTACGGTATCTAGCACATCAAAATCGAACTTTTCTTCTTCGGCTTCTATTACTTCAATTTTGGCTTTAACTGTCGGCTTTTTAGAAATAACACCACAATATTCAGGCATCGTTTCAGCCATTTCAGCTGTACCAATTTGGCGAGCAAGATTAATAATTTCTTGTTTATCATTTTGAATTAGCGGGCGTAAAATAAGCGTTTCAGTAACACGGTCAATCACGCTTAAGTTCGCTAATGTTTGACTAGATACTTGGCCAATACTTTCACCTGTGACAAGCGCCTGAATGTTCAACTTTTCAGCCACTACACTTCCTGCTCGCATCATCATACGTTTAAGCACAACACCCATTTGGCTGTTTTCAACGTTTTCTAGAATTTCAGCAACAACAGGTTCAAAATCAACTGTTATAAATTTAACTTTATGTGTTGAGCTGTATTTTTTCCATAAAAAATAGCTCGCTTGCTTAACACCAATCTCGTGCGCTGCGCCACCTAGATTAAAGAATAAAAAGTGCGTACGTGCGCCTTTACGAATCATTTGGTAACTTGCTACGCCAGAGTCAAAACCACCCGACATAAGTGAAAGCACGTCTTCTTGCGTTGGTAGTGGAAAGCCCGCCATACCAAAATGCGTTTGCGAAACAATGTAAGCTTTATCGTCTTTTACTTCTAAGCGTATTGTTACTTCTGGACGGCTAAGCTTAACGCTTGCGCCTTCAATATGTTGATTTAGCCCACCACCAACATAACGCTCTAAATCAGTCGAGGTAAAGTCGTGTTGGCCTATACGCTTAGCACGCACACAAAAAGTTTTTCCCACAATTGTGTGACCCACTAACGCTATTGTTTTTTGATAGATATCATCGAGAGTTTCAAATTGCGTCTCAGTTACTTCAATAAACTGAACGATACCAGGTATGCGTTTAAGGCTGTCGATAAAATCAAGGCGAACTTGTGCATCTTCAAGCTTTGTAACAACTGAAATATTATCCCAGTTATTTCTTACTTGTACTTTTTCGTCAAGACGTCGCAATACAATTTTAATGTTATTTTCTAACACTTTAGTAAAGCGTTTACGGACCGAACGGCTTTTGATGGCTATTTCAGGATGTAGTTTGACGATAAATTTAAGCATAGTTCACTCTTAGACTGCGGGAATTCGCGCTCCCAGGCATTTGGCGCGCGATTATAGCAAAAAATTCAGCGTCTAGGAAACAACCAATAATTATCGACTAAGCAACCGCGAGGGCCTGTTTATCTTTCGAGGTTAAATTTGCAGCAGTGTGTTTGGTATTTTAGCAAGGCAGAGCCTATGTAGCGTGGTTATTCCCTATAAATAGGCGATAACGTAGCATAAATGCTAAACATACGCTGCTCGAAGGATTCTGCCTTAGGGCAATTAACTCTTTGTTGCCTACATAGATGTAGTCAGTAAGGTAACGCAGGAGCAGTTACCGAGCCCACCAGATTACAAATCTCGCATCGCGATTTAATCGCCCCTAGATTGAACAAATTTTAATCCTGAAGGGTCACAGCCCCTAAGGCTTGTTGTGCTAACTCGGTGTACTTTTCGCGTAGCAGGTTCATTTTATCGATACTTTTATCGGTACTGTACGCTCTAAATAATGTAAGTACTTTTAAAATACCGTGATATATATCTTGCTCAGCAAGGGTACCGCTTGGCCTACGAGCCTTAATATAAGGCGTCCAAAAGCTAACAGTTAACTTTAGTGTATGGGCTAAATCAATAACATCTTGCTCATCAATAGCAATCATTTCACTATCGCGAAGACCTAGAATAATTTTACGAACTTGCTCTAATAACTCTAACTGAAAATCAATGTAAGCTTGTTTTAGCTCAGTGTCTCTGGCGAGTATATCGCCAAGATTGTCGTAAAAAAAATGGTAACGCCACATCAATTCAAATAACGAATCTAAATAAGCCGTTAAATGATTAAATGCATCATCATCTTTATTAATAGGTTTAAAGTGAGTATTTAAATGATCACGATACAGCGCAAAAATATGACGGATAATGTCTTCTTTATTTTTAAAATGATAATAAAGATTACCCGGGCTCATCCCTAAGTTTGATGCAATATGATTTGTCGTTATTGCACGCTCACCATTTTCGTTAAACAACAAAATACTGGTGTGTATTATTTTATCCTTGGTATTCATATGCTAATACTCAAATTATCTATAGGCTACATTACACTCAAAAGAGGTAAACAGTATAAACAAATATGAATCATTAAAACACTCAAACCTTGGACTGACCTGCTCAAAGAAAGTAAGTGTTTATATGCTTTATTAGCTAGGCTGCTTTGTGGCATAAACACTGTTAAACTAGCGCTAAAATCATAAATAGTGAACATTATGAAAGTTATTGCAATTTACCCGGGCACCTTTGATCCACTAACCAATGGTCATACAGATCTGATTCAACGTGCAGCTAAAATGTTTGATACCGTATTAGTTGCGGTTGCGAACAACCCAAGTAAAAAACCCTGTTTTAACCTTGAAGAACGTGTTGAACTTGCAAACTCTATTTTAAGTCACTTAGATAATGTTAAGGTCATTGGTTTTTCTGGCTTATTGGCTGACCTTGCGCGCGATCACAATGCTAATGTGCTTATTCGTGGTATTAGAGCGGTATCTGATTTTGACTATGAATTTCAATTAGCTAACATGAACCGCCGCCTGAATCCTGATTTAGAAAGTGTATTTTTAACACCCGCAGAGCGAAATTCATTTATTTCATCAACGCTCGTTAAAGAAGTAGCACGTCACAATGGTGATGTAAGCGAGTTTGTAGACCCTGTAATTGTCAAAGCGCTAAAAACTAAACTGGGCTGTGGTGCCCAATAACACTTCCCGAATTAGCGCATAACTTGTATGCGCTAATTCGGCTTTTGTATAGATGATGATTTTAATTTTTTAATTAACCAAACAAGTTTTAGCAAATCTTTATTGATAATTAGTATTAGCGCCATAGTGATATCAATAATAGGCATAAGCAAGCCATACAGCATCCACAGCCACCAAAAGTCCCGATTGCCATAAAGAGTATTATCAATATACATGCTCATAAACAGTGAAGCATTGATACCAAGCCCTACAATAAGATAATAAAATCCGTACGGTATTTTGCGTCCTAAAAAAATACGCCACATAAAAATAACGGCAATTGTTAGTACATCGTAAGCGTCTAGCGAACCACACCTAGCATCGATGTTCTGATTATCT
>NZ_WTKZ01000007.1:0-124462 GCF_011378805.1 Pseudoalteromonas sp. Z9A6 | reverse complement strand
GGCGGCTAAAGCCGCCTAAACGTTATGCACTTCAGGTTTGAATCCGCGCTGTAGTTTTGCTGCTGATCAAACAGCTTTAGTATTTGACCTTTTACACGCTCTACGTATAAATAAGGTGTTTGGTCTGGCATCTTTAAACGAATGACATTGATTTTACTTAGTTCATGTACCGCGACCCAATTCTGACTCTGCATTAACGTATTATAACGACTAATACCTTCAGGCTGATAAACAACATCTTGGCGTATAACGCATGTATTACAGCCCTTTCCTGATTCAATTCGCCAGTCAACAGCTGTATTTTTATAATACAAATTATCATTTTTTAGTAACCACTCACGTGCATTGTTAGTATCGCTACACGCTATTAGTAAGCTAAAAAAACTATTCAAGATAATAAACTTAGTGCTTAGCATTGGCTTCATACTATTGCTCTTTAATTGCTTTTAACTCAGCAATAATTGCACTACTTGGCTGTGCTTCTTTTATATAACTGGGCAGCGTTTCAATATTAGTAGGCGAGCTTTGTAAATTATGCACCTTACTGTTATTTGTCTTTGGCACCCCAAATCGATTACCTGCACTTTGCATATAAAACTTTAAATTAAGCATGCTCCACTCATCTACATCACTCAGAATTGATATTGTATTATCTTGGTTAGTATCAAAGCTGGTTAAGCTTTCGGTGTTAATTGCATTACAATTAAAATCAACTGGTAGTGAGCTATTTCTATTTAACCCCTGTACTTCAAGTATGGTGCTTTCATTTAAATCTGCTGAACTACCATTTGAATAATCAATAATAAAATCATCCGTAGAGCCTAAATGACTATTAGTATTTGGTGCAATATCGCAACTAGCATTGCCTGGGTAAAAACGCTCATAGTAGCGATCGCCTTCGTTATTACCTATTGTTGATAAACCCGCTAATTGATATAAATAGTTCATAAAGCTTAAATGATTAGGCTTAAAATTAACTTCTTCATCACCGCCATGGTATAAACCTAAGTTATGACCTAACTCATGAAATATTGTTGATGCTTGATAATTATAAGTTACATTGGTTGCTACTTGCGTATCAAGCGTTAAACCCCAGCCCCCATAGTTACCATTAAATCATTACCGCTTATCTCAGCAATACCCGAACCACTAATACTACCGTCTTCGTTACCACTACTTGCCATTAATAAATAATGGAAAATGGGCCTGCGAGTTATATCGCTATATTCCATTTTATAAGCAAATAAATTAGGGCTACTTAAATCGTATTCAAACGGGGTATAGCTATTAAAAGGGACAAGATTTCCGCCACCTAAATCAAAGTTTTGCGGTGCTGTATTTGTACTTTGATCAAACAAATCACCTACGTCAAAGTGGACTGTATAGCCTTTTTCTGCAAAAACAGTGGCTACTTTTTCAAGTGCTGTTCGATGTGGAGTAATACCTACATCACTGCTGTCCATATAATCACTTCAATAAATATATCTTTTTGTGAGGTACGCGCCCCCCACTCATAAAGTGGTAAACCCGCGAATGTTGTCCCCTGTTGCTCAGCGCAATCAGGAATACCATCCTCATCATCATCTATTGTGCAATTTATATTGTTTGGCCCAGCGGGTGTGTTAAACACAGAATAACTCCAATCAGTACTTTGATTAGTGTCTGTCGCATTAAGCTCGCGCTTTAAGCTGCCTCCTTGCTCGGAGATGATTTGCTCTGCGTTACCACCTTGCCATTGTGATGGCGTTACTGGTTCTTGTACTGAGTTACCAAATTTTACAAAGTCGATTGTTTGTGTACCTGCACTATTAAGTAATTCTACAAAACCGTTTATGTACCAATAAGGTCTAATTTCATCACTAGCATTACCTACAAGCGCTATTTTAGGGTTGTTAACTGACGCATTTACTAAAAAATCATCCCCAAACTTACTTTGTAAAATAAGGTACTCACCATTTTCAAGCTCTTTATTGGGCAGTGAAAAAGTTGTCTCTGCACTAGTCGAGCTATTAATCATATTAATACTGCGGGTTTTAAGCGAATAACTCTGTAAGTTTACAGCAGCCCCTGTGCCGTTATAAATTTCAATCCAAGGTAGGTCGTTACTAAATTGCACAGAAGAAACTTCAGTTATTTTTATATATTGGCTATCTTCATTAAAGCTTGCGCTTACATTTACAGTATGAAAATAAGTACTTGTGTCACTAGTAGTATCCGACAAACTTTCAATATTTAAGGCCAAGCAAGTAGTAAAATCATCTGCTGACACTTGTACACTTCCCGTACAAGCACCACTACTAGAATTAACTGCTAAAGTGCTCGTTAGCATAATATCTGAAAATGTAATACTAACGGGCTATCTACAAGAACTGGGTCATTGTTACTTTGGGGTGTTACATTACTAATTGTAGCGGGCGTTGAATCAACCACAGTAATATTCAGGGTAAATTCGGTTGTGTCTTTTGAATCAGACGCAGTTAACGTATAGCTTTGTGAAGTGATACTGTTTGCAGGAGGTGTGTAGCTAAAAAGTAAGGCTTGTGCATCAATAACACTAATTTGTGCACCATTTAAATCATCACCAAAATCAATCTGAACGGTATCGTTATCGGCATCGCTAACTACTAAACTAAATTCTGTGGCTTGATTATATTGCACGCTAATACTTACATCATCTGCAGTTGGTGGATTGTTTGGTGCTAATACTGCAACTGTTTTTTGAGCGCTATTTGTAGCGTTATCGTCATCGGTTACAGTAACCACAAATGTAACATTGGTATTTTGTGAAACAGTGGGCGCATTAAAGCTAATGCTTGTTTGTGTTTGAGTTAGTTCAACTACAGGACCACTTATTTGCTGCCAAGTTATGCTATTAATACTACCATCGCTGTCTTGTGCATCTGCAACTAAGGTTACACTGTCACCTTTTTCAGCTTCTTCAGGGCCTGTAACAATGACTGTTGGCGCGCTATTTACTTGATTAATTAAAACCGTTTTACTCGCTTGAGCGCTTTTACCTGCATTGTCAGTTACGGTTACGCTAAAACCTAGTGTTGTATTTTCAGATACATTAGGGGCGGTAAAACTAAGGACTCCATCAGTTTGTGAAACTCAACATTGTCCCCAGCAGACTGAATCCAATTAATATTACTTATAGTGCCATCTGTATCTTGAGCGTTAGCAACTAAACTAACTTGTGTGCTGGCAAGTGCACTACTTGGGCCTGTTATATTAACTGTTGGAGCATTATTTTGAGAGGTGATAGTGCCTGAAAAAACTTGTTGTGCAGTAGCACCTGAGTTGTCAGTAACTGTAACCGAAAAGCTAAAGGTCGTATCGGTTGTTACACTAGGTGCAGTGGCTGTAAGCGTGTTACCGTTAGAGGTAAACGTAAACTCGGGCCCGCTAAGTTGTTGCCATTGATAGCTGGCAATTTGTCCGTCGCTATCACTTGCAAGCGCTGTAATAGTAAATGATTGATTAGAAGTAATAACGTTACTGCTAACCGAAAGCGTAACACTGGGCGCAGCGTTACCAGAGGGCGTAGTTGTATCACTACTTTCGCCTCCCCCGCCACAACCTGTGATTAAAAGTGATAAAAAAAGTAAACTTAGCTATTTATTAATATTGTTTTTTACCACTTTTAGCCTCTACATATTAACTATACAAATTTTGTGGCACCTTAGTAACGTTTAAATGAACGGTTATTTCCTCACGATCATGATATAGATGTTTAGCTTGCAACTCGTAATTGATACCTTGTTTCTCAAGCTCTTTTCTGATCATCGAAAGACATTCATAAACACTATCAAAGCGTTTTTTCATAGGCAGCTTTAAGTTAAATATAAACTCTTTTGCGTATGCATTTACTGCCCAGTCAATCATTAGCGTAGTCACTTTGGTCGGTTTTTCCACCATATCGCACACTAACCAAGTAATATTTCTTTTTTCTGGGCGATATTTAAAACCGTCGGCCCTAAAATGTTTAACTTGCCCAGTTTGCATTAAATCGTCATTCATTGGGCCGTTATCAATCGCACTTACAAACATACCACGGCGTACAAGCTGATAAGTCCAACCACCTGGGCATGCACCTAAATCAACACTGCGCATACCGGCAGCTACGCGTGACTCGCGTTGTTGCTCAGGTATAAATACGTTAAATGCTTCATCGAGTTTTAACGTTGAGCGACTCGGTGCATCGCTTGGCATACGAAGGCGCAAAATACCCATGAAAAATGGAGAATTATTAAAGCTATACGAGTAACCAACATAAGCCGTATTGTTTGTTAAAAACATGACATGCATTACTGGGCGATTTGCTTTTGGCTCACGTAGTACAGTATTTTGTTTTTCGAGGGCTTTCTTAAGCGGTGTTGAGATTTTTTTACAGAACGTTAAAAGCTCTTTGCCTTCGTTTGTGTCTGGCGTTTCAACGCGCAGTTCTGAGCATAATGTAAAATCTTTAGCAGCTTCAACTACTGCGCTCACACGGTCCTCTACTGGCATGTTTTCAAGTAATGTGCCGGCAAACCATTGACGTGCAAACACCATGTTTTTAAAATCAACTTTTTTGATTATTTCATCGCTGTGATGCGCTTCAAAACATTCGTAAACAACATAACCTGTATTTGGTTTTGCTTTTACATACCCTGCAAAACCTTGCTCTGCAGCATGAAACGTTATTTCAGCAGCGGCATCGTTTTCAAAACCACTACGACAAAAAATCACAACACTAGACATATTAACCCTTAAACTCTTTAAAACTTAAATCGTGCAACTTGCACTAAAATAACAATCCAACCAATAATAAAGCACAACCCACCAAGCGGTGTTATAGGCCCAAGCCACTTCATTCCTGTTAGAGCGAGTAAATATAAACTACCACTAAAAAGTAGTGTGCCCATTATAAAAAAGCCACCAGCCCAACTCAGGTTTATGCCCCATTTAATTAAAATAGCCACCGCAATAAGTGCAAGTCCATGTACCATTTGATACTCAGCAGCCGTTTTAAAAACGCCTAATGAATACTCCGATAAGCGGCTTTTTAAACCATGGGCAGCAAATGCACCTAACATCACCGAAAGCATACAAAAAATACTACCGGTCATTAAAAATAATTTAATCATCTAACCCCCTGCTCGAGTCTTAACGTATCTCAATTTGTTGCTTAATAAATTCAACGGCACTTAACGCTGCTGTTTCTCTATTTTGCAGTTCAGTTACGCCACTTTTTTTACGTGGTTTTAATGAGTGATCGCCATCACTCAGCCAAGTAAACAAAGGCTGCTTTGGCATTTTCATAGTAAGAAGTTCTTCACGTG
The DNA here is from genome assembly GCF_011378805.1 of Pseudoalteromonas sp. Z9A6. Lineage (NCBI taxonomy): Bacteria > Pseudomonadati > Pseudomonadota > Gammaproteobacteria > Alteromonadales > Pseudoalteromonadaceae > Pseudoalteromonas > Pseudoalteromonas sp. Z9A6. The sequence goes on along the minus strand of NZ_WTKZ01000007.1, from coordinate 119,138 downwards.
TACCAAATGTATCTCGCTCGCCCTGTAATACCAAAAAAGGGCAAACAATATCAGCAAAATGATCGGTGCGTAATTTTTCTGGCTTACCAGGCGGATGAAATGGATAACCAAATGCTATAACACCTGAAAGGCTTTGCTCTGTACTACATGCAAGCATTGATGCCATGCGACCGCCCATCGATTTACCCCCTATAAACAACGGTAAATCTGGCTGCGCATTCGTTAGCACTCGTTCATAATAAATAAGTAACTTTGGTGCTCGCTCAGGAGGCCTGCGTTTATTAGTTTGTTTAGCGATTTGCATATATTCAAAATCAAATAAACCAACATCAACACCCTGCTCGCTTATTAATTTTGCCATGTGCTGCATAAAGTCAGAATCGCTACCAGCACCTGCGCCATGTGCAAATATAAACTGTGCTATTGCAGGTTGCTCCGTGCTTTTAAACCATTCAATCATTATTAATACTCATGTTCTTGCTCATGCTCTACTAGGCTCAGCATCCACTCTTTAAACGAAACTATTTTACCAAGCTCTGTTTGCGACTCACGAAGCACTAAGTAATACGCATTTTTACTCTCTAGGCTATGATTAAACGGAATTACCAAACGCCCTGCGTCTATGTCGGGTTTAGCTAATACACTATTGCCAATTGCCACACCTTGTCCATGTACCGCTGCTTGTAACACCATAGAAGAGTGGCTAAATATAGGCCCTTGATTTACCTGGATGTTACGCACGCCTGCGGTTTTCATCCACGTTTTCCAGTTTTTACGTGTAGTGTCGTGTAATAGTGTGTGATGCGCTAAATCACTAGGTTGATCAAGCGGCTTTACCCCGCTTAATAACATAGGACTACAAAGTGGTACTAAATATTCGGTATGAAGCTTGTACGCTTGTACGCCATTCCAATGACCCCTTCCATAATAAATAGCAATATCTACGTCATCAGTGAGTGAGTTTTCATCTTGGTCTTGTGCTTTTATTCGCACATCTATCTCTGGATGTAACTCATTAAACAAACTCAAACGAGGCACTAACCACTGAATAGCAAAACTAGGGGTTAGGCTTACCGTTAGTGAGCCCTTAGCGCCACGAGCTAATAGCTTTTCAGTTGCATCAATAAGCTGAGTAAAAATCTCTTTAATATCTAAAAAATAGCCTTGGCCTTCTTCAGTTAATAATAAAGAGCGGTTTTTACGTAAAAACAACTTCAGCCCTAAATGCTCTTCAAGTGTTTTTATTTGATGACTTACTGCCGCCTGCGTTACATAAAGCTCTTCAGCAGCTTTTGTAAAACTTAAATGGCGTGCAGCCGCTTCAAAGGCTTTTAATGCGTTTAATGGAGGTACCCGTCTTGACATAATAACCAAGCTTAGAATTAGTTTTTCTTATGCGTGAGATTATATACATCATATAAGTTTGTGTATATTAAAGGCATAAAAAAAGCGACCTGAGTCGCTTTTTAATAAACATCATGCTTAATTATAAATCGCTTGCACTTGTATCAAGTGGGGCAAAACTTTTAATTAAATCATCAACCGCTTTCATTTGCGTTAAGTAGCCTTCTAACTTACTAAGTGCTAGCGCACATGGGCCATCACATTTAGCTTCGTTAGGATTTGGATGCGCTTCGATAAATAAACCAGCAATACCCAATGCCATACCGCTGCGCGCAAGCTCTGCAGCTTGTGCACGACGACCATCAGCAGAGTCAGTTCGTCCACCAGGGCGTTGTAGCGCATGTGTTGCATCAAAAATAACAGGTGCCATTGCCTTCATGTCATCCATACCCAGCATATCAACCACAAGGTTGTTGTAACCAAAGCTAGAACCACGCTCACAAAGAGCTACGTTGTTATTACCAGCTTCATTAAATTTAGTAATGATATGACGCATTTCATGTGGCGCTAAAAACTGTGGTTTTTTCACATTGATAATTGCACCTGTTTTAGCCATCGCCACAACTAAATCTGTTTGACGCGCTAAAAAAGCAGGTAACTGAATTACATCAACAACTTCTGCAACAGGTGCAGCTTGATGCGGTTCATGTACGTCAGTAATTAGTGGAATTTTAAACGTGTTTTTAATTTCTTCGAATATTTTTAAACCTTCTTCCATACCTGGACCGCGGTACGAATTGATTGAAGAGCGATTAGCTTTATCAAATGAGGCCTTAAATACATAAGGAATATTTAGTTTCGTCGTAACTTCTACGTAATGCTCTGCAACACGCATTGCTAAATCGCGAGATTCTAATACGTTAATACCACCAAACAATACAAACGGTTTGTTGTTTGCAAGTTCAATTTCATTAATTTTAATAATTTGGTCTTTCATTTAAATTCCTTAAGGTGCAACTGCTTGCATCATTAATCCACAAATATAAGCCATATAAGTACCCACACCGTAGCCTAGTACAGCTAACAAGACACCAACAGGCGCTAATGACGGATGAAACGCTGATGCTACAACAGGTGCTGACGCTGCGCCGCCCACATTAGCCTGAGAACCCACTGCCATATAAAATAACGGTGCTTTAATCAGTTTAGCCACAATTAACATGATGCTTGCATGCACTAACATCCAAATTGCACCCACTAAAAATAGCCCAGGGTTATTGAAAATAGCGGTTACATTCATGTGTAAACCAATCGATGCAACCAAAATATATAAAAAGCTAGAAGCTACTTTTGAAGCGCCAAACGCTTCTATTTGCCTCACTTTAGTAAACGATAAGCCTATACCAATCGTTGTTGATATAACAATTAGCCAAAAGAATTTACTGTTTAAGCTGTATTCTTTTGCCCATTCATAAGTAGTGCCAAAGTACGGCCCCAAAAAGTCAGCGCAAAAGTGTGCTAAGCCAGTTATACCAAATGCAATTGCAATCAGCATCATGTAATCATTAAGAGTTGGGATGCGTGCATGTTCTGCGTGATATTCTTCCACACGCTTTTTCAAATCTTCAATTGCGCTTGTATCAGCACCCGTCGCTGCATCAATCTTTTTATGATTTGCTGCCATTAACAATAAAACAGCCATCCAAATATTAGCGACAATTACATCTACTGTAATCATTACTGAGAATATATCACCACCAACTTCAAACATTTCTTTCATTGATGCTTGGTTAGCACCGCCGCCAATCCAGCTACCTGCAACAGTTGTCATACCGCGCCATACGGCATCTGGGCCATGCCCACCAACAATACTTGGGTCAAATGCGCTCACCACTAAAATAGCTAATGGCCCACCAATAACAATGCCTAAAGTACCCACTAAAAACATAATAAGTGCTTTAGGGCCTAAGTTAATAATCGCTTTTAAATCAATACTAATGGTAAGTAGTATCAAACAGGCTGGTAGTAAGTAGCGCGAAGCCACATAATAAACATTAGATTTATTACCATCTACAATACCAAAGGTATTTAATAACGAAGGTAAAAAGTAACACAGTAATAAAGCAGGTACGTATTTATAAAATCGTTTTAAAGCTGGACGCTCACTGTTTGAGGTTTTAAAAATAAACCCCAAAATAATAGCAAGCAAACCAAGCACAACGGCATCATTTGTAATTAATGCGCTTTGAGTTTCAACCATAATTATTCCTATTCTTAATGGTGCGTTTTATTATTATCTTCTAGTTCTTCTATTTGGTGTTGAATAATCTCTATTGCAGGATCGTCCGGACACTCATCTACAAAAAACTGTAAATCATCACGTGCCATTTTAGGGCAACCGAGCTGATTTAATAAGTAACCTCTGTCGCGTCTCTCATACGGGTCGTCGCCTATTAACTCCATTAGCATCTCTACACAGGTTAAAGCATGACCAAATTTATTTTCGCTAATGAAAGACCATTTTTGCTGAGCTAAAAATAACTTATATACTTCGTCATCAAAAATCAGTTCTAGTGGCTCTTGCTCTTGACCATCATCTTCATCTGCGTTTTCAGGGATAATATACCAACTTTGTTGTCCACTGCTTGGCTCTATTATGTAGCCTTCTTCGTCACTAATCGCCACATGTACGCCAACATCACCTTGGGTAAGACTAAGGTTCGCGTCACAGTTAGCTTGTTGTAAAAAATGACAAAGTATAATTGCCAGTGTTGTAGGTGAACCACTGCGCATAGAAAGCGTATAGCTTAATGTATTTAATTTATATTCAGGCACTTTTAAACCTGATGCACTAAATAGCCAATCACTGTAAAACATATCTAATAATTTTTCGAGGCGATCGTGCTCATCACTCACTTTTAAACACAGCGCTGAAATTTGCTGTTCAAAGTCAGTTAAAGTTTCATAACATGGTGTTAAATCTATCTGAGGGTCCCACTTTGACTCTGCTTTAATACAGCGGTAAATCGCTGGAGGTGTAAATTCATCGTAAGCATCATCAAGATAAGATTCATCGTGTTCGTCAAACCCGAGGGTAGTCATTAATACTGCAACATTTTAGAAAACGAAGGCGTAGTTTACCTAACTTTAAAGCTATATACCAATATAGAGGTGTATTTGAATATTTTCTGAGAGGGAGTTGTATTTGAGCTTTACAAAACAACTATAAAGCTCAAATAGTCAGATATTACTTAAAGCAAAAAAGCTGATTTAGACGTCGCTAAATAACCTATCGCTAAAATAACAGCGGTGTTAACTAAAACGTAAGCAACTTTCGCCGTCATTTTAGTTTGTCTGGCGCTTTTAGCCCCAATACCGATGTATATAACCACTAAAATTATTTTTTCTAATAGCCAATATTGTTCAAACGGATTAATTTTAGCCATAAATATAAGCGTAAGTGCAGACACTAATAACAAAGTATCTATACTGTGACTACCAATCATTACCGCTTTATTTTTTGCTAATTTACCACTGCCCATTCGCGAAAAAGCGCGAACATAAAATAATATTACACTTAACATCGCAATTGCCATGTGCGAGTGCTTTACTGCTAAATAATCCATATGCCCCTGTACTTCTGTTTTATAAAAATTTAATCAGGAAAACGGCTAAGAACCGCCTCTAACTCATCAAGCTTTTCGTTAAATACTTCAACCATTTTTGGTTCAAAATGTGTGCCTTTTTCAGCATTAATTTCATCAACCACATTTTGTAATGTCCAAGGCTCTTTATAACACCGTTTATGGCGAAGTGCATCGTATACATCAGCAAGTGCGACTATGCGACCAAATACATTAATTGCGTTTCCGCTTAGACCTTGTGGGTAACCAGACCCATCCCATTTTTCATGATGCTCTTTTGCAATAATTGCACCTGTACTCACAATTTCATGGGGAGAGTCTTTTAAAATAGTATAGCCTTTATCAGTATGGGTTTTCATCACTTCCCATTCTTGAGGTTCTAACTTTGCTGGTTTGTTTAAAATCGCATCAGGAATACCCACTTTACCTACATCATGAAGAGGAGACGCCAACCTTACTAAATCTGCATCATGTTTAGATAAACCATAGCCCTCAGCTAAAATATGACAAATATGTGCTACACGTTTAACATGATTACCTGTCTCGGTTGAGCGCTGCTCTACTGCTTCACTTAACCTATAAACAAGCTCTTGTTGTGTCGCTTCTATTTCAGACTGAAGCTGCACATTTTCAAAGGCAAGTTGCACATTTTGAGAAAATATTTTGATTAAATGACGCTGAGTATCCGTTAAATCCTTTGGGACACCTGATATGAACAGCATTGAATTATGATTGTACTCACTACTGCAGTACGCAAATAAGTAATTATCTTTATAAATGATACTTTTATCATTAAGCGCCTGATGACACGCACTTAACTGCTCAGCTTGTAATACCTCATCAAGCTCTTTACCTTCACTTTTTTCAAAATCGCCAGTGCCAGAGCAAACTATTAGTTTTTTATTTTTTTCATGTTCTGGGTTTTGTGCAACTAAAGTGGTGGCATACATAGCTTGATCAGCAATACCCAATAAAGATGTTAATTGCTGCATAACGCCTTCAATAAAGTGCTCTATTGAATGCGCAGAAAAAATATCACGAGACGCTATAATTATTTTCTCAAGCCCTTCGAGTGATTGCTCAATCGAAATAATATCCCGATACGAGCGTAGGCTCGACATAATAACAGTAAATAATTTTTGAGCCGTTAGCTCCGTTTTCGATTTGTAATCGTTAATATCATAATTAATAATGACTTGACGTTCAGGTGCCTGGCCAGGTTGGCCTGTTCTTAAAATAATCCGTATATGATTATTTTTAGCTTCTTCACGAATAAACTTAGCAACCTGCAAACCAGCGTCGTCGGTTTCCATTACCACGTCAAGTAGCACAATAGCGGCATCTGGATGCTCTTTTATGAGCTCTTTCGCTTCAGCACCTGAGTAGGCACTAATAAACTCTAAGCGTTTATTTTGAAATTCAAAATCACTCAGTGCTAGTTTTGTAACAGCATGAACTTCAGGTTCATCATCAACGATTAATACTTTCCAGGTACCGTGTTCAATCTCATCGATTGTTTCTTCTGGTTCATCTGAAAATAAAAAACCACCTATCATAGTCGAAATTCCTTCATGGCATTATTTAACGCACTAGTAGGAAATTATTATTCTCTAGGGCCACAGTGCAAGTGTTACACGGTCATTGTTACCAAGGTCTTTCACTGTTTTAATATTAACAAACGTCATTTTTTCAAAAAAATGACGAACAGCTTCACCTTGCTCAAAACCGTGTTCTATTAAAAGATAGCCATTAGATGACAAATAGTCACGTGATTGTGTAATTATTTGTTTAATATCAGACATTCCGCAATCATCAGCCACTAATGCCGATAGAGGCTCAAAGCGCACATCACCCTGATTTAAATGTATATCACTACTTTCTATATAAGGAGGGTTAGTGACAATTAAATTGAATTTTTCGCCATGCAACTCACTAAACCAGTTACTTTGTTTAACATGTACATTATTAATCGCTAATCGCTGCTGGTTACGTGTAGCAAGTGCAACTGCATCGCTTACTCTATCTACTGCAGTAATTTGCCAATTAGGCATTTCACTACCCAGTGCCAACGCTATTGCACCAGTACCTGTGCCTAAATCCAGCACCTTTGCTGTAGCGGGTAGCGCTATTTCAAGTGCTTGCTCGACTAATGTTTCAGTATCTGGTCGAGGTATTAGGGTCGTTGCGTTAACTTCAAGCGATAAGCTCCAAAATTCACGCAGCCCAGTTATATGGGCTACGGGCTCACCTTTTAAACGTCTTTGGATAAATACATTAAACTGCGATTGTTGCTCATCACTAAGCGTATGTTCTGGCCAAGTAAAAAGGTAACTGCGAGGTTTTTGAAGTATATGAAGAAGTAAAACTTGTGCATCTAATTTAGCACTTTCGCTGCTAAGTGCTAATAAGTCAGCACCTGCAGCAATTGCTTGTTCAAGAGTGTGAGCCACAATTACTCGTCGCCCATGGCCGCAAGTAAGTCAGCTTGATGCTCTTGCATTAATGGGTCAATAATCGCACTTAAATCACCGGCTACCACTTCGTTTAAACGATAAAGTGTTAAGTTAATACGGTGATCGGTAATACGACCTTGCGGGTAGTTATAAGTACGAATACGCTCAGAACGATCGCCACTACCTACCAAGTCACGACGTTCAGAGGCTTCTGCCGCATGGCGTTTTTCATCTTCAGCTTGTTGCAGTCGAGCTGCAAGTACTGACATCGCTTTAGCGCGGTTTTTATGCTGCGAACGCTGATCCTGACACTCAACCACAACACCGGTAGGTATATGTGTAAGTCGAATAGCAGAATCAGTTTTATTTACGTGCTGACCACCTGCGCCTGATGCACGAAATGTATCAACTTTTAAATCTGCTGTATTAATTTGTATCGCTTCTGCTTCTGGTACTTCTGCCATAACCGCAACAGTACACGCTGAGGTATGAACACGACCTTGTGATTCTGTCTCTGGTACACGTTGTACGCGATGTACGCCTGATTCAAACTTTAATTGACCGTAAACACCTTCGCCACTGATATTTGCAATAACTTCTTTGTAACCGCCATGCTCACCTTCATTGGTGCTTACAACTTCTACTTTCCATTTTTTATTTTCTGCGTAGCGGCTGTACATACGAAATAAGTCACCAGCAAAAATAGCCGCTTCATCGCCGCCCGTCCCTGCACGTACTTCAACAAATACGTTGTTGTTATCTCGCGGATCTTTTGGCAACATTAATACTTGAATTTGATCTTCAATCACTAGTATTTGTGCTTTTGCTTCTTTATATTCTTCTTGCGCCATTTCACGCATTTCAGGGTCAGAATCTTTAAGCATTTCTTCTGCACTGGCTAAATCGTCTTGCGTTTCTTTATAGTTTAAAAACGTTTTTACAATCTCTTCAAGCTCAGAATACTCTTTTGAAAGCGCACGAAAACGGTTTTGATCACTAATGACCGACGGGTCGCTTAGCAGCGCTTGTACTTCTTCATAACGCTCTACTAAGGTTTCTAATTTATTATAAACAGACTCTTTCATTTAACGGTTATTCCTGATCAATACCTAACATTTTTTTCAACTGGTTTAGCTGCGCCACTTCACCTTTTTTCGCTGCATCTTGTATTGCACGGGTAGGCGCGTGCATTAAGCGATTGGTTAATTTATTGGCGAGCTCTAATATAATTTTTTCTGCATCTTTACCTGTATTGAGCTGACTAACAGCACGCTCTACAAGTTCAGACTTAATTGTTTGTACATCGTTTCGATAATGGCGGATTAAATCTACCGAATCGAGTGAACGCATCCACATTGCAAATTCTTTGGTGCGTTCAGTAATAATTATTTGCGCTTGCTGTGCAGCTTGCTCGCGCGCTGCCATATTCTCGCTTACAATGGTTTGTAAGTCATCAACGGAATATAAATAGGCAGCATCTAGCTCCCCAACTTGGCTTTCTATATCACGCGGAACCGCTATATCTATAAATAGCATAGGTTTGTGACGTCGCTGCTTTAGCGCCTGCTCAACCACCCCTTTACCAATAATAGGCAAAGTGCTGGCTGTAGAACTAATCACTATATCGGCTTTATGCAAACGCTCAGGCAATTGCGCCAAAGCAATCACATCTGCCGACACTTCGTCAGCTAAGTTACGAGCTCGCTCAATAGTTCTATTTGCAACAGTGATATTTTGAGGCTCATTTTGGTATAGATGTTTAGCAACCAATTCAATGGTTTCACCTGCGCCAATTAATAACACATTGGTCTTATCAAGCTTGCCATAAATATGCTTTGCCAAGTTAACTGCAGCAAACGCTACCGATACCGCACTTGCGCCAATATCGGTTTCAGTTCTAACTTGTTTCGCTACTGAAAATGTTTTTTGAAACAACCTATCAAACGTAACACCTACTGCATCGTGGTTTTTAGCACTAAAAAACGATTGCTTTATTTGCCCCAGAATTTGCGGTTCGCCCAACACCAAAGAATCCAACCCACACGCCACGCGCATTAAGTGATTAATAGCATCGTTATCTTCGTAGCAATAAGTGTTTTTGCTCAGTTCATGTTCATCCAAACCATGGAAACTGGCAAGCCAGTTCAACAGTGTTTGGGAATTTTGCTGAGCGAGGCTACAATAGATCTCGGTTCGATTGCAGGTAGACACAATAACCGCTTCATTAAAGTCGGCATGGCCACTTAATTGTTGCAACGCCTCTGAAATTTGCTCAGGCGAAAAAGCCACTTTTTCACGTAATTCTACGGATGCGGTTTTGTGATTTATACCTAGTGCTATTATGGTCATATTTGCCAAATATTGCTGAGCCCTACTTCAAAGGCGGTAATTTTACCAAAAATCAGCGGAATATGGAAAGTAAGGAACAACATTTGATTCGACAATATTTGATTTTATTCATGTTTTTTTTGTTTTTAGGTGGCTGTGCTCATCAAATTGATACAAAAACAACACTTTATGATGATTGGAAACCACGTTTAGCTGCTCAAAAAACTTGGCAAGTAGAAGGTAAGCTTGCATTTATTAGCCCAGAAGAGCGTCAATCTGCAAACTTAAATTGGCAGCAAACAACAAATTCCAATAATTTAATACTGACTACATTTATTGGTACTCGTATTTTGTCGCTTAAACAAACAGCTAACGGTGCTGAATTAGAGTTTGACGGTGAACAATATTTTGATACTAACGCTGCAGAGCTTTTAAAAAGATTAACGGGTTTTACACTACCGGTTGATAATGCCGATAACTGGCTCAAAGGCACTATTGACGATGAAAGTTTAATTGTTGATGAGCTTGGGCGTGCAAAGCAAGTATTATGGTTTGATAATACAGGCAAAAAATGGCAAATAGATTATGGCACTTATGTACAAAACGCAGGTTACTGGTTACCTACTAAACTGACGTTAAGGCACCAACAAATAAAAATTAAAATTCAACTATACGATTGGCAGTTTAAATAAGTATGAATAACAAAACCTCTTTTTCACTTATTGCTCCGGCAAAACTCAATTTATTTTTACATATTAATGCTCGCCGAGAAGATGGCTATCATGAACTTGAAACCTTATTTACTTTTTTAAATTTTGGTGATGAGCTGCATTTTGAGTTAACAACAGATGGGAGTATTTCTGTCGGTGGTGATACTAAAGACATCCCTCTAAATGATAATCTCATCTATAAAGCGGCTTTATTATTACAAACACACTGTAAAACCTCTTTGGGTGTAAAAATAAATTTAATTAAGCGCTTGCCGATGGGGGGCGGTGTTGGAGGAGGTTCATCTGACGCAGCGAGTACTTTATTAGCCCTAAATAAGTTATGGAAATTGGCACTAAATTTAGAAACACTAGCACAATTGGGGCTCAAGTTAGGGGCAGATGTTCCGGTGTTCATACAAGGTCAAAGCGCCATAGCGCACGGTATTGGTGAAAAACTACACCAAGTAACACTTGAACAAAAATGGTACTGCGTTGTACACCCTAACCAACATGTAAGTACCGCAAAAATATTTACACATCCAGATTTAAAACGCGACACACCAAAAATAATAGGCGACTGGAAACACCATACTTTGACCAACGATTGTGAGCCTTTAGTTAAAAAGCTTTGCCCCGAGGTTGAAAAAACCCTCCAGTGGTTGCTAAAATACGCACCGTCGAAGATGACCGGAACAGGTTCATGTTGTTTTGTCGAATTTGCTAGCCAAGTTCAAGCACAAGATGTACTTGAAAATCTCCCCCATACTTGGCAGGGTTTTGTGGCTTCAAGCGCAAATGTCTCACCTGCTCATACGGAGTTAACCGCCATATTCGATCAATGAAGTAACGTACAAGTAATCATAAGTTAACCCGCAGTGATATTTATCATTGCCCGTTAGTCCAAATATTCAGTGCCTGAGGAACCCTACCGTGCCTGACATGAAGCTCTTCGCTGGTAACGCAACACCTGAGTTAGCTCAAAAAGTTGCAAAACGTTTATATATTGAATTAGGCGATGCTGTTGTTGGCCGTTTTAGCGACGGTGAGATCAGTGTTCAAATAAATGAAAATGTTCGTGGCTCGGACGTTTTTATCTTGCAATCAACCTGTGCCCCTACAAACGATAACCTGATGGAACTTATCGTTATGGTTGATGCTCTACGTCGTGCATCTGCAGGTCGTATTACTGCCGTCATTCCTTATTTTGGTTATGCGCGCCAAGACCGTCGTGTACGTTCTGCTCGTGTTCCAATTACCGCTAAAGTTGTTGCAGATTTCTTATCAAGTGTTGGTGTTGACCGTGTTCTTACGGTTGATTTACACGCTGAACAAATCCAAGGCTTCTTTGATGTACCTGTAGATAACGTATTTGGCAGCCCTGTATTACTTGAAGATATGAAAGAACGCGACTTTGAAGACGTCGTTGTTGTATCTCCAGATATTGGTGGTGTTGTACGTGCTCGTGCAATTGCAAAATTACTAAACGATACCGATTTAGCAATCATTGATAAACGTCGCCCTCAAGCAAATGTTTCTCAAGTAATGCACATTATTGGTGACGTTGAAGGTCGTGATTGTATTATCGTAGATGATATGATTGATACCGGTGGTACATTGTGTAAAGCCGCAGAAGCACTTAAAGAACATGGCGCTAAGCGTGTATTTGCATATGCAACGCACCCTATCCTTTCAGGTAAAGCAGCCGAAAACTTACGTGACTCAATGATTGATGAAGTAATTGTAACTGACTCAATTCCGCTATCTGATGAGCTTAAAGCCCTTGATAAAGTTAAGGTACTTACGCTTGCTGACATGTTAGCAGAGACTATTCGTCGTATTAGTAACGAAGAATCTATCTCAGCGATGTTTGAACACTAAAATTAAACATTCCTGAATATAAAAGCGCCTTTTGGCGCTTTTTTTGTAAGCGATGTTTATTTTATCTGGGCGTGGTGGTATGATAGCGCGCCTTTTGGCTAGGGACCTTGGTCGCAAAGGCCCTACACATTTAAATAACTGGAGACATCATGTCTAACAAAACTTATACGTATAACGCTGAACTTCGCGTAGAAACTGGTACTGGTGCGAGCCGCCGCCTACGTCGCGAAGACAAAGTTCCTGCAATCCTTTATGGAGCTGATAAAGAAGCTTTATCTCTTACTTTTGCTCATAAAGATATGATCAAAGCTCAAGAAGACGAAGGTTTCTACACGCATATCCTTACGCTTAACGTTGATGGCGAAGCTGTTGAAGTAATCTTAAAAGATATCCAACGTCACCCATTCAAGCCTAAGCTTACTCACCTTGATTTCCAACGTGTAGATGCTACTCATAAATTTCAAACTAAAGTTCCTCTACACTTCATCGGTGAAGAGATTGTAACTAAAGCTGGCGCAACTGTTGTTCACCAGTTAACTGAAGTTGAAATTACGTGTCTTCCAAAAGCACTTCCAGAATTCATTGAAGTAGATGTTTCTAAGTTTGTTGTTGGCGATTCAGTTCATATCTCTGACCTAACTTTCCCTAAAGGCGTTAGCTCTGTAGATTTAGCTAAAGGCGAAGGCCATGATCAGTCTATCCTGACTATCAAAGCAAACAAAGCAGCTCCAGTTGAAGACGACGCTGCAGCAGCAGAATAATATTTAAGGTCTCGCAACCTTGAATTCTATTCAAATGCTTGTGGGCCTGGCTAATCCAGGCCCCGAATACGCAAACACACGCCACAATGCAGGTGCTTGGTTCATCGAGCAAATCGCTGCACGCTATAACTGCACTCTAAAACACGATCCTAAATATCACGGCCTCACAGGCAAAGTGATCATTCAAGGCCAAGAATTCAAATTATTGATCCCCACTACTTACATGAATTTAAGTGGTAAAGCGGTCAGTAGTTTAGCTAATTTTTTCAAAATCCCTGTCGAGGACATTTTAGTTGCCCATGACGAATTGGATTTAGACCCAGGCGTTGCCAAATTAAAAAAAGGTGGCGGGCATGGCGGTCATAATGGTTTAAAAGACATTATTGCAAAAATGGCAAATCAAAAAGACTTTATGCGCTTGCGCATTGGTGTAGGTCATCCGGGGCATCGTGAAATGGTAACTGGTTGGGTGCTTGGAAAAGCGGCCAAAGAAGACCAAGAAAAAATGGATGCTGCTGTTGATGAAGCAGTTCGTTGCATGGAAATACTTGCAAAAGATGGTGTGTTAAAAGCACAAAACAGACTACATTCGTTTAAACCCTAGTAACTTGGGTCCAAGTACACCGTTTAAACGAATTCTAAACAAGGTATCTTACTATGGGTTTTAAATGTGGCATCGTTGGCTTGCCTAACGTAGGTAAATCAACGCTTTTCAATGCACTAACTAAAGCGGGTATTGAAGCCGCTAACTTTCCTTTTTGTACCATTGAGCCTAATACAGGTGTGGTGCCTGTGCCAGATCCTCGTCTAGACGAACTTGCTAAAATTGTTAATCCTCAACGAGTTCTTACCACTAGTATGGAATTTGTAGATATTGCTGGCTTGGTAAAAGGCGCATCTAAAGGTGAAGGCCTTGGTAACCAGTTTTTAGCTAACATTCGTGAAACCGATGCAATTGGCCACGTAGTTCGCTGTTTTGAAGATGAAAACATCATTCACGTAGCAGGCACTATTGACCCTGCTGACGATATTGACGTAATCAACACTGAGTTAGTACTTGCTGATATGGATAGCGCTGAAAAAGCCCTTTTCCGTAACGCAAAAAAAGCAAAAGGTGGTGATAAAGACGCCAAAGAGCAAAATGCCGTACTTGAAAAAGTAAAAGTGCATCTTGATGAAGGCTTAACTTTACGCGCTTTAGCATTAACTAAAGAAGAAAAAGCAGCAATCAGCTCTATCAACTTCTTAACTATTAAACCAACTATGTATATTGCAAACGTTGCTGAAGATGGTTTTGAAAATAATCCATACCTTGACCGTGTACGCGCTATTGCTGCAGCTGAAGATGCGATTGTTGTTCCTGTATGTGCTGCTATCGAATCTGAGCTTTCAGAATTAGATGACGAGGATAAGCTTGAGTTTATGGCTGATCTTGGCTTAGAAGAGCCCGGCCTTAATCTTGTTATTCGTGGTGGTTATGAATTACTACAATTACAAACTTATTTCACTGCGGGTGTTAAAGAAGTGCGTGCATGGACAATCCCTGTAGGTGCAACAGCGCCACAAGCAGCGGGTAAAATCCATACCGACTTCGAGCGTGGCTTTATTCGTGCGCAAACGATTGCTTTTGACGACTTTGTTGCCTTTAAAGGTGAAAGCGGCGCAAAAGAAGCAGGTAAGATGCGTCAAGAAGGTAAAGAGTACATTGTTAAAGACGGCGATGTAATGAACTTCTTGTTCAACGTATAAGTCAAATGAAACCAAATTAGTATTGGTAATAATTTTAAAGGCTCGTTTTTACGAGCCTTTTTTGTACCTCCAACGTTATAAACTTATAACATTGATATAGCCCCAACCTAAATGCCTACGTTTAATTTAAAAAAACACCCTAAGCAGAAGATCAAACCTCAATAATAAGTACCTCTTAAATAAATTAATGTTAAGATTTAACCAGAGCGTAATAATTTGTTGAATAATCAAACAGCTTCAAACTATTGGTTTTTGCTTTTTTTATTTAGCGACGAATTTTGTATGTGAATTGCACTCAAAAAATCATCATTTTTATTAAAATTTAGCCGCTTAGCTTAATTTTCCTGCAAACAAACACAGTTAAGTGTTTTTTTGCAAAAAAGGTGTTGACGAATTTGGGTCATATCAGCATAATACGCCCCGCACTCAGCGATGAAGTGCTAACAAAAAAAGATGGCTAAGTAGCTCAGCTGGTTAGAGCACATCACTCATAATGATGGGGTCACAGGTTCAAATCCCGTCTTAGCCACCATATTTTTTTGTTGCTCAATGAAGAGTTTAAAATAACTACCTTGTGTGCGGGAGTGGCGGAATTGGTAGACGCGCTGGATTTAGGTTCCAGTATCTTAGGATGTGAGAGTTCAAGTCTCTCCTTCCGCACCATAATTCTTGATAAGAATTAAAACTATCAATTGTTATTGTTGGGATATCGCCAAGCGGTAAGGCACCAGGTTTTGATCCTGGCATTCCCAGGTTCAAATCCTGGTATCCCAGCCAACAATGGCTAAGTAGCTCAGCTGGTTAGAGCACATCACTCATAATGATGGGGTCACAGGTTCAAATCCCGTCTTAGCCACCATTTCTTTTTTTAGAAGTGGCTCTGCAAGAGTTAAATTGCACTCAATGAAGAGTCTAAAATAACTACCTGTGTTTTATAACACAAACGATGCGGGAGTGGCGGAATTGGTAGACGCGCTGGATTTAGGTTCCAGTAACTTCGGTTGTGAGAGTTCAAGTCTCTCTTTCCGCACCATGTTCTTGATACGAACTAAAAATATCAATTAATTCTTTGTTGGGATATCGCCAAGCGGTAAGGCACCAGGTTTTGATCCTGGCATTCCCAGGTTCAAATCCTGGTATCCCAGCCAACTTCTTCTACCAAGGAAAGTTGGATAAAAGAATAACTCTTGCTTAGAGTTTAAATAAGCAAATTAGTGATGCGGGAGTGGCGGAATTGGTAGACGCGCTGGATTTAGGTTCCAGTATCTTAGGATGTGAGAGTTCAAGTCTCTCCTTCCGCACCATGTTCTGATAAGAACTAAAATTATAAAAGAATTCTTTGTTGGGATATCGCCAAGCGGTAAGGCACCAGGTTTTGATCCTGGCATTCCCAGGTTCAAATCCTGGTATCCCAGCCAACTTCTTCTACCAAGGAAAGTTGAATAAAAGAATTACTCTAGCTTAGAGGTTAAATGAGCACATTAGTGATGCGGGAGTGGCGGAATTGGTAGACGCGCTGGATTTAGGTTCCAGTATCTTAGGATGTGAGAGTTCAAGTCTCTCCTTCCGCACCATGTTCTTATTAAGAACTAAAATTAATATCAAATTTATAGTTGGGATATCGCCAAGCGGTAAGGCACCAGGTTTTGATCCTGGCATTCCCAGGTTCAAATCCTGGTATCCCAGCCAATTTGACTTCCTTCTCTAAAACTTCTCAATATTCATTAAATTCAGCTTACTTTTTCTGTACTTAAATATACATTTATAAATTCGTCTATATCTATTGGTTTGCTATATAAATACCCTTGTAAATAATCACAGTTCATACTCAATAGCGCTTGCTCTACTTCTTTGGTTTCTATTCCTTCAGCTACTACATCGCAATTTAATCGGCTCGCCAAAAACAACGTAGATTCTACAATAGCGTAATCAGGCGGATTAATGAGCATATCTTTGATAAACGATTGATCTATTTTTATCTGGTTTATGGGCAACTCCCTTAATAACGACAGTGACGAAAACCCCGTACCAAAATCATCAACACTAAATTTAAATCCACGCATACTTAACTGCTGCATCATTTTTCTTGCTGCGGGTATGTTTGTCATCATTGCCCCTTCTGTAATTTCAAATATTAGTGAATCACTTAAAGTCGGGTCAGTAGTAAGTAAGCTAATTATAAATTCGTAAAACTCGCTGCTTTCAATATCTTTCGTTGATAAGTTGACATGAATAGTGCCGGTGAACCCAAACAGTTTAAGTTTTCTAATATGGTTAACTGCTTCTTGTACAACCCATTTCGATAAAACAAAAATAAGCCCTGTACGCTCAGCTACACTTATAAACTTTTCAGGACTAATAAAGCTACCATCAGCTTGCGGCCATCGGATCAGCGCTTCTAGGCCATGCAATTGAATATCTTTGGAGTTCATTATTGGTTGTAAATAAAGCTCGAACTTCCCTTTGTGTAACGCGGCTTTAATTTTGACTGATAAATCAAAAAAGTCCTCAGCTCGTTTACCTATTTCAGATGAGTAATTTACTAAAGGTTGAAATGTCTTTTTTGCTTCATGCAATGCCAAGTTGGCTTTTTTTAATAACTGGTCAGGTAATCGGCTATCATCTGGGAAACGGCTTACGCCTATACTTAATTGTATTTTAACCATTTGCTCATGTGTACAAAACGGAGCTTTGACGGCTGAGTTTATAATATTTACACAGTGAGCCATGCTTTCATCAGTATCGGTATTCAGTAAGAACGCAAACTCATCCCCCCCTATTCGATATAATTTAGCAATGCCACATAGTTCTTTGCTTAACTTATTAGCAAAAGCAGCCAGTAGTTGATCACCACATTGATGACCAAACGCATCATTAATTTGTTTAAAATTATTTAAATCAATATAAAATAATGCAAATGAAGAAGGGTAATCGACTTGTTTACTCAAGGATTTAAAAAAGCTATTGCGGTTGGGTAAGGTTGTTAAGTTATCGTGCTCAGTTTGATATTTTTGATACTGCGTTGCTTGCTCTATTTTAAGGATGCTTTTCAAACTCAGTTTGACAACTAAGAAAACAAACCCTGCACCACCAAATAATATTGTGGCAACTGCATTTCTTATTATTGGTGCCGTATCGTAATTTGAAAAGTAATAAAGTATCCACCAATACCCTAAAATAAAACAGACAATAGCGCATAACAGTACACTCCACGCTCTTTGCGATGTTTTTTTACAAACTTTAAAGGTTGTTTTTAAGCTAGCAACTAGCAGTAGCGCACCTAAAATAATTATTACTGAAAAAAAATTATCCACACATAGGCTCTTTAAAATTATTAAATTGCGGTTTAGTGATATAACCCTAGTCAGATTAAAATTTTATTTAATATAACTGGGTCACTATTTGTTCACTTAAAAAACAGACATAAAAAAAGGCTCATAAATGAGCCTTTTTAATCTCTACTTTAAATTTAGCCTAAATCACCGCTAATTGCGTATTTTAAAACCCAGTTTTTTATAGGGCCTGTATTATTAGCCACTTTTAAAAACTGGCTACGTGCCCATTTAAGTGGCGCGACTTGGTTAGAAAAGCCAAAGTAACACGCGTCCATCATGCTCATCATTAATAAATTAGCCTTACGGCGAGCTCGCTCGTATTCTTTAAGCGTTAACGGGCAACCTATATCCCCTGCATTGTCTAAAACTTCAGCAAGTGCCACTACATCCTGAAAACCTAAATTTACACCCTGCCCTGCAAGCGGATTTATTGTATGTGCAGCGTCGCCGACTAAAACTAAGCGCCCTTGTGAATAGCTGTTAGCATGTTGGCGAGTAAGCGGAAATATTGCATGAGTCTGTACTTCAAAGTCTCCAGCAAGTTCAGGAAATTTATTAAGTATGTGCATTTTTAGCTGAGCTGGGTTTAGCCCTTTAAATGCTTGCAGTGTATTTGCATCGTCGTACCAAATTAAATTAGCGTATGGTGCCTGCATTGGCAAAAATGCGAGTGGCCCACTTGGCGTAAACTGCTGCCATGTTTTTATTTGTTGCGGCGCATCGAGTTTAATTAATACCCCCATGCAATGCTGCTGATACTGCCAGCCGGTAATTCCTATATTAGCTTTAGCACGCAGCTGCGATTGTCCGCCATCGGCTGCAATCACTAAATCAGCGGTATAGGTTTTAGCTCCATACACAAGCGTAATTAAATCATCCGTTTGCTCTATTTTAGTAATAGGTGTGGCTTGCTCAATAACCTCAATCTTATAATGATCAAATTGCTGCCATAAACTTGCTTGAATTAAACTATTTTCAATTAAGTGGCCTAAATGCGTGGTGTTTATATCGGCGCAGTCAAACAATAAATTATCACCACCGCGCTCAAATGCCTCTAATTGTTGATAAGGCGCTATGCGGTTTTGCCTTAAAAGCGGCATTGCTCCTAATTCATCAAGTAAATTTTCTGAAAAACGATTAATAGCCGACACTCTAATATCAACCTTATCACTACTAAGAATCTGTGATGGATCTATTAGGTGTTTTTCGATTATGCGTACGCCAAAGCCCTGTTGAGCAAGCTTTATCGCCATAGCCGCGCCAACCATGCCACCACCAACTACTATCACATTATTTTTAGTCATGTTTTTCATCATTTTATTATTACTTGAGTCTGTTTTGATTGTATCAAAATTAATTTGTTTTATACCAGAGGATATACCTAACAGCTGATTAAACTCGCCTCGTATTGATTTGAGATCACAAACATGAAAACTATACTTGGATCTGGACGGGTATCCAGCTAAAATACGCCTCCTTTGAGTGAGCATGCTTGCTCCTTAATCCTGTTTCAAGCACATTTTTGTGCCACTATCGAATTGAACACGAGGCTATATTTCAATGAGCAAAAAGCTGCATATTAAAACCTGGGGTTGTCAGATGAACGAATACGACTCTCAGAAAATGGCTGAACTTTTAGATGCCACCAACGGCTACCAGCTAACTGAAGATGCAACAGATGCCGACGTAATCTTACTTAACACCTGTTCAATTCGTGAAAAAGCACAAGAAAAAGTATTTCACCAATTAGGTCGCTGGAAGTTATTAAAAGACGACAAGCCAGATTTAATCATTGGTGTAGGTGGTTGTGTTGCCTCACAAGAAGGTGACTCTATTCGCCAACGTGCACCATTTGTAGATGTTATTTTTGGTCCGCAAACGCTACACCGTTTACCTGAAATGATTAAACAAGTGCAAGGCGACAAAGGCTCATCGGTTGTTGATATTTCATTCCCAGAGATTGAAAAATTTGACCGCCTGCCAGAGCCAAAAGCAGATGGCCCATCTGCTTTCGTATCAATTATGGAAGGCTGTTCTAAGTACTGTACTTTTTGTGTTGTACCTTATACTCGTGGTGAAGAAGTTAGTCGCCCAGTAGATGACGTACTACTTGAAGTTGCACAACTTGCAGAGCAAGGCGTACGTGAAGTAAATCTTTTAGGTCAAAACGTAAACGCATACCGCGGCGATACGCACGATGGCGAAATTTGTTACTTCTCTGATTTAATTCGTCTTATTGCAGCTATTGATGGTATTGACCGTATTCGTTACACCACATCGCACCCGGTAGAATTTACCCCAGATATAATCGACGTTTACGCCGATGTACCAGAGCTTGTAGATCACTTACATTTACCAGTACAAAGTGGTTCAGACCGTATATTAAACCTAATGAAACGTGGCCATACGGCAATTGAATACAAATCGACAATTCGTAAGTTACGTAAAATTCGTCCTAACTTAAGCATGTCATCAGATTTCATTATTGGTTTCCCAGGCGAAAGCAAAGAAGACTTTGAAGCAACCATGAAGCTTATTAGCGACATAGGTTTTGATATGAGCTTTAGCTTTATTTACAGCGCACGCCCAGGTACGCCAGCGGCAGATTTGCCAGATGACGTAACAGAGCAAGAGAAAAAAGAACGCTTATACTTACTACAAAACCGTATTACACAAATGGCGCAGCAAATTAGTCGTCAAATGTTCGATACAGAGCAACGTATACTTGTTGAAGGTCCTTCTAAGAAGAACCCTATGGAATTACGTGGCCGTACAGAAAACAACCGTGTAGTAAACTTTGTTGGCCCGCACACTGTGATCGGACAGTTTGTTGATGTACGTATTACCGAAGCACTACCTAACTCTTTACGTGGTGACTTAATTCGTACAGAATCAGAAATGAACTTACGACGTGAAGTCGCTCCTTCAGCTATTTTAACTAAAGCTGCAGCTGCAGAGCCAAAACCAGACACTGTTAACGAAATTGGCGTAGCTACTTTCGTTCCTTAGTCACACAATTAGCGCCAGTTAACGCTGGCGCAGTACTATAGGAAGCAATTTTGAGTAATCAGTTAAAAACATTAGAGATTTATTTAGAACCTGCCGATAACAAACGCCTATCTTCTTTATGTGGCCCGTTTGACGAAAACATCAAACAAATTGAACGCCACCTGGCTGTTGAAATAATTCACCGTGACAACTTTTTTAAAGTAACCGGTAAACTACACAACTGCGCCGGCGCTGTAGAAATCTTAAAAAACCTTTATGTTGATACTCAGCCCGTTCGTGGTGTTTTAGGCGAAATAGAACCCGACGCCGTTCATTTAGCTATTACCGAATCAAAAGCCTTAGAGCAAGATGCATCCAGCAGCGCTTATGGCAAAGAAATGGTTATTAAAACCCGCCGTGGTGTTATTAAACCACGTAACGACAACCAAGGTGTTTATGTGGCTAATATTCTAAACCACGACATTACCTTTGGTATTGGCCCTGCAGGTACTGGTAAAACTTACCTTGCAGTTGCAGCCGCCGTCGACGCTCTTGAGCGCCAAGAAATACGCCGTATATTACTAACGCGCCCTGCTGTAGAAGCTGGCGAAAAGCTTGGCTTTTTACCAGGCGACTTAAGTCAAAAAATAGACCCATACCTGCGCCCCCTTTACGATGCGCTTTTTGAAATGCTAGGTTTTGAAAAAGTAGAAAAGCTCATCGAAAAAAATATCATCGAAGTCGCACCGCTTGCTTATATGCGCGGACGTACTTTAAACGATGCCTTTATTATTTTAGATGAAAGCCAAAATACCACCGCCGAGCAAATGAAAATGTTTTTAACCCGTATAGGGTTTAACTCAAAAGCGGTGATTACAGGCGATATTACACAGGTCGATTTACCTCGTGGGACACGCTCAGGCCTTCGCCATGCAATTGAAGTACTTGATGGCGTAAACGAAATTAGCTTTAACTACTTCAAAGCCCACGACGTAGTACGCCACCCTGTTGTAGCACGCATAGTTGAAGCCTACGAGCGTAACGACGAAAGCGAGCGACTTAAGCGCATTGAAAAGCAAAATGCAAAAGACGCACTCGCTGCTCTTCAACAGCCTACTACTAAAGAGTAATACTTTGACAACCGAACTTGATTTACAAATAGCCTGTGAGTTTGACAACCTCCCAAGCGAAGAACAATTTGCACTATGGGCCGACAAAGCCCTTAGCCAATACCGTGACGAGTCCGAACTCAGTATCGTTATTAGCGACGAAGAGCAATCGCAACAACTTAATAACGACTATCGCGGTAAAAATAAACCGACCAACGTACTGTCGTTCGAATTTGAAGCACCACCAGGCATAGATATTCCCTTGGTTGGTGATTTAATTATTTGCCCAGCCATTGTATTAGCTGAAGCAATTGAGCAAGAGAAGTCATTTCATGACCACTTTGCTCACATGGTTATTCACGGATGCTTGCATTTGCTTGGATTTGACCATATAAAGAGTGACGATGCTTTAGAGATGGAAAGCATCGAAAAGCAATTACTTGCAGAGCTAAACATAGCAGACCCATACCGGGACGATATTTAAATTAACGGAGCAATTAGACGCAATGAGCGACGGTAACTCGCAATCTAGCCAGGGTTCTTCTGGCAAAACGTGGTTGGGCAGAATAGCCCAAATGTTGCAAGGGGAACCCCAGAATAGAGAAGAGCTGGTCGAAGTTATTGCCGATGCGCAAGAACGAGACGTAATCGATCCAGAAACAAAAGAGATGATAGAAGGTGTGCTTGGCGTGTCTGAGCTTAAAGTGCGAGACATAATGGTTCCGCGCTCACAAATGATCACTCTTGAGATCGACAGCCCGCTTGAAGAACTAATTCCAATGATGGTTGACTCAACTCACTCACGTTTTCCAGTGGTGATTGAAGACAAAGATCATGTAGAAGGTTTTTTACTCGCTAAAGATTTATTGCCACTGATCTTAAATAAAGACGAGCATTTACCATCAATACGCGATTATTTACGCCCAGCAATGGTAGTACCTGAAAGCAAACGTGTTGATACATTGCTAAACGAATTCCGTCAGCAACGCTACCATATGGCTGTTGTTATTGACGAATACGGCGGCGTATCAGGCTTAGTAACGATTGAAGATATTCTTGAAATAATTGTTGGCGAAATCGAAGATGAGCACGACGAAGAAGAAGAACATCAAGATATTCGTCAACTTGCTAAACATGTCCACGTAGTGCAAGCACTCACTCCTGTAGATGACTTTAACGAGCATTTTAAAACAGGCTACAGCACAGACGAAGCCGATACTATTGGCGGAACTGTACTGCACGCATTTGGCCATATGCCAAGCCGTGGTGAAACGATTGACATAGAAGGTTACCAATTTAAAGTAACCAACGCCGACAATCGTCGTATTTTGCAACTGCAAGTCACCGTTCCTAAGGCTGATGATAACGACAGTGAAGAAACTGCTAACTAGACTTACCCTATTAGCAAAAGATAAAAAAGCATGGCTCGCACTCGTTGCGGGCCTTGTTTTAACTTTTGGCTATGCCCCTTTTGAAATTTGGCCCATCGTATTTATTAGTCTTGGCGCCATAATTTTTTGCATTAATCCCAATAATACCGGTAAAGCACACGCAAAAACCGCCGCTAAATATGGCTTTATATTTGGCCTAGGCTGGTTTGGTGCAGGTATAAGCTGGGTACATGTTTCTATTGCCACCTTTGGCGGTATGCCGCTTATAGCGTCGCTCTCGTTAATGGCTTTTTTGTGCTCATACTTAGCATTATTTCCCGCACTTGCCTTTTGGGCAACTACACGCTTTGCCAGTGGCCCTAAAAGCTTTGGCGCATTATTAATTGCCTGCTTTGCAATTAGTGAGTATTTACGTGGCACCGTACTTACCGGTTTCCCGTGGTTAAGTTTTGGCTACACACAAACCGACGGACCTTTAAGGCTGCTTGCCCCTTATATTGGCGAGTTTGGCCTAACCCTCGTGTGTATCGCGATTGGTTTTGCACTTTATCGCTTAACCCAAAAAGACTTTAAAACCCCGGCGGTTACTGCGACAGCTGTTGCGCTTATTTTTACAGGCGCAAATACCACAGGCAGCATTCATTACACAGATAAAAACATGTCAGTATTGCTCGTACAAGGCAACATACAGCAACACCTGCGCTTTGAGCCAAGTGAGTTTTGGACCACAATGAGCAAATACCAAGACATGACACGCCCACATTGGGATGCCGACTTAATAGTATGGCCAGAAGCCGCAGTGCCTGAAATAGAAATGCTTGCCGATTCCTACCTAGCCAATTTAGACAGTGCCGCCTCGTTTAATCAAACCGCCCTTGTAACCGGTATTGTTGACTACCAGCGAGACACCAAAAATATATTCAACACACTTATTGTGGTCGGTAATAAAGAACGTGGCGACGAGCATGGGCATTACCATTACCTTGATAAAAACCGCTATCAAAAACACCAGCTACTACCTATTGGCGAATTTGTACCGTTTCAAGACTTTTTGCGCCCTATTGCCCCATTATTCGATTTGCCTATGTCATCGTTTACCCGTGGCGACAAAGTGCAAAACAACTTGCGCGCCAATGGCTATAACTTACTCCCTGCTATTTGCTACGAAATTGTTTTTGCAGATTTAGTACGCGGTAATTACAAAAGCGACTCCGACCTACTCTTTACTGTAAGTAACGATGCCTGGTTTGGCGACTCTATTGGACCTTTGCAACACATGCAAATAGCCCGTATGCGCGCGCTCGAACTACAACGCCCTCTAGTGCGTGTTACTAACAATGGTGTAAGCGCCGTATACGACCCCATAAGCCACACACAACAAACCATGCCTCAGTTTGAAGCTACCATATTGAAAGCCAACATTAAGCTCATAAAAGGCGACAGCGTGTACAGCCAATACGGAAACATATTTGTGTGGGGATTGGTGTTTTTGATGGGGCTTGTTGGGTTTGGGGTTAGGTTGAGAAAGTGAATTAAAATTAATAGCTGTCGGTGGACAGCTATTTAAAAAAGTGTTTATTGTTGGGTTTCGCTTCGCTCTACCCAACCTACGCAAATTTACTTTTTAATCTAGCCTATGCTAAAAATATAACGAGCTTCGTTCTATTTTTAATGCTTGGTGTTGCTCAATATCAGGTTTAAAAAGTTAAACTCGACTGAAATTTATAATTGGATTTTGACAGATAAACTCACCACCTTTAACGGCATACATCAATACAATATTGAGATTGAGCCTGAATGCCGACCGACTTTAACTTTATCGGTATGCGACTTTATTTCACTTACTTGCGGGAGTTTAATTAAGTATCAAATTTAAATGAGGCTAGCATACAGCATAGTAACATTTTATCGTAACCCGACTATTGGCGTCCTCGCTCCCAACTAAATAACTTTTTAGTCATAACTACTCGTTATGCTTTTTGCTTTCTATGGGGGTAGTTTACAGCAACTATCAAAACCACTTAAACTTTAGCTTTGCTGAGTGTACTCTGCTCACCTGTGGCCTCAGTAGATTACAATGAATATCAATATAGCTACTTTTATTTGGTTCTATAAAAATATCATCGCTTTTACCTAAACAATTACCAACAAACTTTCCGTTTTATCGAATGTAGATGCTATAACACCACCTGCATATATGCTTTCATTGGTGATATTTTTTAACTCAGCCGTTATTCTTACTCGCCCATTTTCTTTAAAAATATCAGAAAGGGTAAGTTTATAATCACTATTTAAGCCATTAGTGCCCTCCAATGCTTTATTTGATACCTGCTCTTTAAAGCCATTATCAACTTCAGCGGCTATTGTTAGCGCGTACACACTGATACCACCGAGTATTGCTATTACAAACCCTATCCCCCAAAAAAAGCCCTTTATAGCCTCATTAAAATTATTACTCATTTAATTCCCTTTTAATTTTTCACTACTGAATTTCGTTAACGGTATACCCAAAATCACTTCTTTCACTAAACTAGTATATAAATTAAAATTTATTTTTGTAATAAGCTTTTTAAACCATAATACCAACTAAGCGCTGCCACCGTGCCATGAGTTTCTTCCTCAAAGTAACGTTGATTTATATATAAACTGTTACTCGGATGCGCTTTTAGTTTTTTAGCAAGCTCTAAGCCCCATTTATAATTAGCCTCTCCAATTTCACCAAAAGCTGCATTATTAGCTAAAGTAAAATATACATTGCCTTTAAGCTGCTTATTTATAAGCTGTTGCTCGTCAAAATAACGATTGAGATAATTATTATCCCAAAGGTAGGTTGCATCAATAATTAAGTAATCAGTAAATAAAGAGTGATTTGTAAGTAAAACATAACTTGCGAACAAGCCGCCGAAAGATTCCCCAATTAATACCCGCTTATTTGATGTACGGTAATTTTTATTAATGAAGGGAATAAGTTCTCTTTCAAAAAAAGCGGTGTAGTTTGCGGCATTGCCAATGTTTTCAAATTTTTCGAGTAGCTTGCCGTTAAAAGTCCAATCGACATTGGTAGGGGTAAAGTCGCGCTCTCTTATCGTATTTTTACTATTAGGAACAGCGACAATAATTGCTTGTTGAATTTGTTTTTCTAGCCGCTCAGTGCTGAGTGCTTCAACAAGCCCCGCTAAGGCTTTTAAATGGGTTGGGTCGCCGTCAAGCAAGTAAATAACAGGATATACTCGTTCGAGGTTTTGCTTGTAGCTTGGCGGTAAATAAACACTATAACTGCGCTGCTCGCCTAAAGTAATAGACTTAAGCTGATGTGTTTTTGCTAACACAATATTTTCTGACGCATACGAAACCGCAATAAAATACAGATAACTAAATGCCATTAATAAAGCTTTCATAACCATCCTTGTAATTAACAAGAGCAAACTTAACTTTTTACAGTCTCTTCTACCGTTTCAACATTTACAACTTGATTCAAGTTGCCTTTAATAACCACAGTGGCTGATATTTTATCTTGAATGGCTTGTCTGTTTGGATCCCAATATATCTGTAAAAACCCTAACAAGCCTGTGGCAAAGCCTGCACCGTAGCCGCCGTAGCGACCAAAACAATCTAATAAACCTAATGGCTCACCGCTTAGGGCGACAACACGGATATTACAAACCTTTTTACCCGGTGTTTGGCCGCGCCAAAGTAACGAGAACAACGTAAAGTAAACAGCAGCCCAGCCAAAACCTAAGCCCAAGTCTTGAATAATGCCTTTGCTCCACTGCAAAATACTATTTGTGGTTGTTTGTGCAGGTTTTTCTTCTATTAACTGTGCAGGCTTTATTTCGTTATTTTCACTGAGCACTAATAGTTGTAAAAGTACGGTAGCAAGTTGAGAGCTTTGTAGGTCGTCCATTTCTGCTAATTTGGGAACTTGCCCAATTAAATTATTAAACGCGTTTTGTTGACAGGGTTGCTCACAGCTGTCATCGGCTGTTTGCGCTAAATAAGTATTTAGCTGTTGTTTTTCTGTGGCGGTAAGCTGAATTTCATCTTGTATTTTTACGCCCTGAACAGCTAAACCTTGATCAGTGTTATCGTCTTCTAGGTAATCAATGCCAATTGAAAGCACAGTAAGTGCGCTTACAAATAAAATACTTGCTGCCGTTATTTTTAAGATTCTTCGCCACACATCCGACATTTTTGGAAGGTATTGCTGTGCTGTACCTTTATAAAAAGCCATTGCAGCAACAAATGCTATTAAAGCAGCGCTAAGTTTGGCTGCTAAAAATATCAGTGCAACATCAATAATAATCGCTAGTGCACGCTGAATAGGTGTAGCTAAAGGCAAGCCCAGTAAAGCGCTGTCAATTTTAAAAGCGTAGGGTGTAATAACTTCTCGGGTTTCAGAATTTGATAATTCTAATTGTTCTATTTCTGTGGCTTTCATTTATTTTCTTGTTATTAAAATAGGTAACCCGGTTAACTTACGCGTTTTTTATTTTTTGCTCAAGGTAAAGCTATTAGAATCAATGCACAAAAAAGGGCTGCATAAAATGCAGCCCTTCATGTTTTTACTCAATGTTTATTACTTACTAGCAATTATACCGTTGGATAATCGGTATAGCCTTGTTCTGCGCCACCAAATAAGGTGTCGGGGTTGTGGCTGTTAAGAGGCTTGCCTTGCTTTAAGCGTGCTGGTAAGTCTGGGTTTGATACAAACGGGCGACCAAAGCCAATCATGTCGGCCCAGCCTGCGCTAAGTGCTTCGTCTGCGTGCTCTTTGGTGTACTTACCTGCGTAAATTAATACACCACTGTAGGCTTTGCGAATCGATTTTTTAAATTCAACACTCATTAAAGGTGCGTCATCCCAATCGGCTTCGGCTATATGCATGTAACCTACACCGGCTTTATTTAATGCCTCAGAAACCGCTAAGTAAGTTTCCTCAGGGTTTTCGTCTACTGTGCCATTAAGGGTTGTTAACGGGGCAAGTCTTACACCTACTTTGTTGCTACCAATTTCGTCGCTAACAGCATTTACCACCTCAATTAAAAAGCGTATACGGTTTTGCACGCTGCCACCATATTCATCGGTGCGAGCATTTGACTCTGAGTCTAAAAATTGGTTAATAAGGTAACCATTTGCAGCATGAAGCTCTATGCCATCAAATCCTGCATTACCTGCATTTTTAGCAGCTTGACGAAATTCGCCTATGACTTGCGTAATATCTTGTTTGCTCATTTCGCGTGGTAACTGAGTATCTACAAAACCCGGTGTGCCATTTGTATCTACAAATACTTTTACGTCTTTTGCAGCAATGGCCGAGGCTGAAATAGGCTGCACGCCACCGGTGTTGTCACTGTGAGTTACGCGACCAACATGCCAAAGCTGAGCAAACATCACGCCACCAGCGCTATGTACTGCGCTTGTTACTTTACTCCAGCCTGCAATTTGCTCATTTGAATAAATACCCGGAGTCCAAGCGTAACCTTTACCAAGCTCACTAATTTGCGTGCCTTCGCTTACTATTAGCC
This sequence comes from Pseudoalteromonas sp. Z9A6, assembly GCF_011378805.1. Taxonomy (NCBI): domain Bacteria; kingdom Pseudomonadati; phylum Pseudomonadota; class Gammaproteobacteria; order Alteromonadales; family Pseudoalteromonadaceae; genus Pseudoalteromonas; species Pseudoalteromonas sp. Z9A6. The sequence goes on along the minus strand of NZ_WTKZ01000007.1, from coordinate 89,923 downwards.
CGGCACTTGCGCGCTGTGCGTAATATGTTGCCATTAAGTCGTTAGCTATATCGCCAGACTGTGTTGAACGCGAGCGGGTCATTGGGGGCATAACAATACGGTTTTTTAATGTTTTACCTGCAAGTTCTATTGGTTCAAAAAGTAATGTCATAATGCCTCCTAAGTTTGATTGCGCTCATAATAACGTAACCAAGCACCTGCAAAAACAACAGAAACTGCAAAATAGTTTTGTTGTATCTGCAATAAAGCCACAAAGTAAAACACATTAACTTTAGGTGAACTAAATGTATTTTATTGACTCATAACAGCACTATTATGTTGAGGATTTGATGTGAATAAAGGGAATGCATGGCCGTGGGTTATCTCGTTGTGTATACACGCTATTGTGTTGTACTTTTTGTTTTCGCAATCTATTAAAGTTGCGCCGCCAAAGGAGGAAAAAAACGCAATAATACAGGCCTATGTTACGGTTAATTTAGCAAGCCTACCTAAGCTAAGCTCAGTTGTTACAACAACCAATGCGCCTGATATAAAAACTGTAAACACTAAAACTGATGCACCAAATTCAGCGACCTCTAACACTACACCTATAAAAAAAGATTCTACAAAAGCCAAAGTAAGGGCAACTAAAAAAACGCAAGCCAAAACCATCACGTTACCAAAGGCACAAACAGAGCTTAAAAAAGCCTCTGTAAAACCTGTTGGACCCCTGGTAGCCGCGCCTTCAGAGTCTATAACAAAAGCCTCTCAAACATTTAAAAAGCTAAATCCATACGCGCCGCTATTTGGCACTCCTGTAAATAATATGACTCATAAAAAAATGGTCTCCTTTGGTGAAGATAAAAGCTCTGGAAATGAAGAAATAAACAATAAGCCCACAATTAAAACACCAGTAAAATCTGATAATTCAGAAGTTATTAGCCAAAATACAACAGGCACACGACGATTAGAAAAATTTAATGGTAAATGCTATTTAATTGATACTTCCACCGTATTTGGTAGCAATGGTATGCCTCAAGGTAGCGGTAAACCCTGCCCTGAGGATAAAACTGATAAAGAAATTATATTTGAAAAAATCATGAAAAAATGGAGCCGTAAAAATAATTAGCTTTAAATAAGTGAACAGATAATATGTTTATCCGTATTGATAAGCTTAAAGTAATTAGGAGTAAGCCATGATCACCAAACAACTATCCTCACTTTTTGTATTTAATTTATTAGTTGTAAGTGCACAAGCGAATGCAAACCAGCGCTGGTACGTTATTAACGACTCAGTAATGGGCGGTGTATCTAATAGCCAAGTAACACAAACTCAAGAAAGTTTGCTTTTTACAGGCAATGTTTCGCTTGATAATAACGGCGGTTTTGCATCAATACGTACAGAGCTAAATACACAAAGCCAAAATACTAAAGCTATAGCGCTGCGTGTTAAAGGTGATGGACAAACCTATCAGCTTAGGCTCAGAACTACCAATTACCTTAATGGCGCAGCGTACACTCACTCATTTAAAACAGTAAAAAATGAATGGGTAGATATAAACTTTGCTCCGAGTGATTTTACTTTAACGTATCGCGGCCGCGTGCTTGAGCAACAACCGATTATTGATTTTGACGATATAAAACAGCTAGGCTTTATTATTGCAGGCAAGCAAGAAGGTAAATTTAAACTTGAAGTGGGTAAAATTGAGTTTAAAAGCTAGCTTCTCTTATATTTAGCTTTAAGCTAAAAACTTTTCAAGCTCAACACCTTCAAACGCTTTAGGACGACGGCCACGGCCAGTCCATTCAATAGTCTCACCATTAAGTTCCATACGGTACTTAGGCTTAACTTTGGTGCGCTTGTCTGATGCTCCATCTTGTAAATCTTCTAGCGTAAGTCCTTTTTCTTTTAAAAGATCCAAAACTTCCTGTTTCGCTTTTTGCTGCTGGGTATATTTTGAAATTGCATCATTGATAAGCTGTTGAGCTTTTTCAAGCTCTGTTAATGATGCTGTTTTAATAAAAGATCGGACTTCTTTCATTTGTATCTCACTAAATAAGTAAATCAAGTTTGATAGTATTGTAATTTAATACGTTAGAACAAACCAAGTAATACTTTAAATTACTATGTTATATTAAATTTAAGTCAAATATTACAAATCAACTGGCCTCATAGCCTGTGTTAATGTTGGATCAGAAAACTGCCACTGCATATCTCTTATAAATCTTTCAATTTCAGTTGGATCGACAATAAATCCGCAATTGGAATCTTGATTTCGGCAACCCATTCCAACTACATTTGAACCCGTAGGTTTGCCTGGAGCAGGTATATATCTCAGTGCAGCTAGTAATTCATCGAACATGTCGTTTAACGATTCTGATTTAACTTCAATCCTCTCAATTGATAAGTTAGGATCTGTTTGTGGCAATTTTATACCTAAAGAGATCAAACGAAGATTAGACTCTTCTACAAAATATGCTGACTTTTTATAATACTCAACAGCTTTTTCTTGGTTATTTTCCTCTAATTCATAATACTTTGCTAAAACAAACTGAGCTTTATGATAATCATCATTGGACGCAGCCTCTAAATAAGTCTTACCTTTTTTATAATCTTTATCAATTAGCTTACCATCAATATAAAATAGACCTAAAAAGTAATTTGCTGCAGTAACGTCATTTTTAGCAGCCCACTCTAACCAATTAATTCCTTTTTTAACTTCAACATTTCCACCTTCACCATTTAAATACATTAACCCTAGTTTAAATTGGGCTGTGGGACTTCCATATTTCGCACTATTCAAAAAATAACGTCGTGCCTTACTATGATTTTTTTCTATACCATACCCTTTGTAATAAAATGTCCCTAATACCTCCGTCGCCTGTGGAATATCTTTGCGCGCATATTTTTTAAAATCTTTAAAACGTTGCTTACATACTTTTGTATCGCACTCAGTAATTTCTTCTGAACGGCCATTTTGACTAAACAGTAATACACTGAAAATGAGCAGTAACTTTACTATCGCTTTCATATTTCCCTCTTTATAAGAATTATATCCATTAATCAGTCTTAAACTCTATAAAATACTAAGTTTAAATTATATACAACATTTAATATAATCAATAATTAAGGTATTTCCAACTTTAATTAAAAATAAAAAGTTAAATACAGAAGCTTTGAGAGCTCTTGAATAGCTCCTTGGCTATGTGAGAGGCGAATTACTTTGAGAAATTCAGGTTTTTTAATGCAAACTTCTAGCTCACTCAAAATTATTAATAACATCAAACCTATTAAGTAGAAAAACTCGTAGACTTGCTTCCTTTATCGCTCACCTAAGAAACTTATAAAATGACCAGGGTTGTTACTTTAAGGTAAAGAAGGCTGACATTAGAATCAACAGTTTGATTTTTGATCTGCATAGTTATTGATAATGACAAAAAGCTGATAATAAATCTCATTTATAAATTCCACTTAAAGAATATTCTATATAAAGTTATTAACGCATTAGCATAAGTGATAAATCAATTCAACTTACATTGAGCCAGTTAACCAAGGCTTCCTTATATACTTATTGCTAGGTTAGTTAATCGAAAAGAAAATCATAAGTATACTGACCTTGATGACAGAGCCAATGCGTTACCTATCAGCCGAATATTAGCAACTTATATAATAATTGGTCATCAAGAAAAAGCATTATATGCTTGATAATCTATTAATATTAAGAAGTTTTTTACATACAGATAATGGGGTGCACAACACACTTAAGGGAGATTTCTTACGGTACCAACTGAGTTTTATTAGTCGTTTATTTAAAATAATAAGGTTAGTATATTCCTTAGTAGCGGCAATAATACCTAGTTATTTTATGCGACCACAGAAAGCTTACTTTTACGGCTTTTAGGAGAGGAAGTTTCGTCAGAATCAGCCAAGCCCTGAAAGCAATGGTATACCAGAAACAAAAATGCCGCTCACCTTAAGTGAACGGCATTACTAAATAAATTCTGCATTTGGTTACTGCTATCAGAATTTTATAGTATAGCTAACTCTATAGTCACGACCGTAGTTGTTGTACAACTCAGGGTTTGTATATTCACCCTTAGAATTTAGAACTGGATCTTCATCTGTTAGGTTATTAACAGCAAGACTGATCGAGCCTAAATCACCTGCATCATAGGTATAGTTAAGATTATGAACCAACCAGCTATCTAAGCGACCAGTCTGAATTAATACACCATCTTCATTTGGAATTTCATTTTCAGATGTTGATGCTGTGTAAGACATATTCCATGCAACACTGTGCTCATCTAATGACCAACTTATCGTTGTATTCGATTTATAATCCGGCTGGCCACTCCAATCCGCTGTATTATAGACCCTACCTCCAACTTCTTCCTCATAAGAAAAGGTAAAGCTGTTGACAGAGTTAAAGCGGAACATACCTACATTAGTATCAATATTACCATACAGAGTTAAATCTAGACCTTCAATTTCGAAACCATTACCATTGAAATATCCCGTACCAGCTTCTAGTAAGCGACCATTTTCAGCACGGATTAGATAAAAGGTCTCATTAGATGTATCTGACCCAGGTAAGAACGAAGAAATTAAGCCTGCCGACTCATCTGATAATAAACTTTGAACGGTTTTAGTTTGTATTACGTCATCGATTGATAAATTAAAGTAATCTACTTTAACGCCAAAGTTTTCAACAATATCCCAAGCAACTCCAAAGTTTAAGTATTCTGAAGTTTCTGCGCCTAAATCAGGATTAGATTTATAATATGTATCAACTTGCTGATCTGATGTACTTCCTTGAGCAAAATCTGTTGCATCCTCAGCGCTAAATGTTGTTGCAGCATTTAATTCATCTAAACCTGGAGCACGGAATGCCTCAGAATATGAAGCGCGAACAACAACAGTATCCGTTGCCTGCCAACGAATTGAAGCTTTTGGTGCTAAATTATCGCCAAAATCTGAATAGTCATCATACCTAACAGCTAAATTTACTTCAACTGAATCTGAAACCGGTAGAGCCGCTTCGTAGAAAAAGGCTGTTATATCACGCTCCCCTCTAGCACTATTACCGGCTGAACCACCGATTAGTCCTGCCTCAGATTGACCATCATAAATGTCGGCATAAGTTTGCTCTAAATACTCAGCTCCAAAATAATGTGCTACATCGCCACCTGGTAATTCAAATAAATCAAAGCCAAAACCTGCGTTAATTTGATTAAATGTTGATGATGAATTTTGTAAAGTGGTAGCTTTCATATTAGCTACACCAACGTCTGATGTAAGAGGAATACCATTCGCTTCGTTATGTGCAAGCCCACCATAACTCAGGTAATAGGTGCCAACCGATTTGTTATCAGCTTTATTTGTATGAAAATAAATATCCCAAGTAGCATTGTTCCAATCTAAATCTCCGCGTAAACCAGTTAAATAATCTTGGCTATAATCATCTACATTACCATCACGCGTACCTAAATCAGCCCAGCGCCATAAACCTAATGCTCCATCTTCGCCATAAGGATTTACTGGGTTATCAGCACTCAATGATGCCCATTGTGCAGCAGCCGGTGCGTAACGGCCGAATGAACTATTTTGTACAAACATTGCACGTCCGTACCACTCAACTGAATCACTTAACTCATAATTTGAGTCTATGTAAACTGTATTACGATCAATAGAAGCTTTATTATAAGATACATTAGCGTGCGCATACATGCAGTAATTAGAGCCTGGTGCATAATCAGTATCTGCTGCTATTTCTTTAAACGCATCGTCACCATATTTTGCAGCTTGATCTGCACAAATTGGAGATGCTTGTGCCTCAGAATAATCAGGTGATAAAACTGTTGCGCCATACCAAGACCAGCCTACAGTTTCATCATATGCTTGAATAGTACCATCACCATCACGGTCGATTAGTTGTGGTGCTGTATAAGATCTGTCGCGATCAGCAATCCCCTCTCTTTTTTGATGATCGAATGCAATTGTTACATTACCTTTATCGGTAGAGTACCCTGCCGTTACAGAAAAGCCTGTATTGGTAGTACCTTCATCTTGCTCGCGATGACCGGCTTCAGCTTGAAATTGTAAACCCTCATAATTCTTTTTCATTATGATGTTTACTACACCAGCCATTGCATCTGAACCATAAGTAGATGATGCACCATCGGTTAATATTTCGATACGCTCAACAGCAGCCATTGGAATAGAATTCAAATTTGCAGATTGACCACCTAATGTAGGTGAACCAGGCATGCGTTTGCCGTCCAGCAGAACAAGAGTTCGGTTCGAGCCAGCTCCACGTAAATTGATAGTAGCTTGAGATTGAGCTGAACTACCCGAGCGCTCAGAGAATGAGCCAAAAGAGTTAAAACTACTTCCTCGTAATGCATCAGCAACAGTAAAATTACCCTCAACCTTCATATCCGCTGAAGTAATTATATTTACAGGTGATGCACCTTCAAGATCAGTTCGCTTGATACGAGAGCCTGTTACTTCAATACGCTCTACTTTATCCACTCCCGTCTCGGCAGCAAATGAACTTGCAGAAAAAGCTGCTGTTGAAGCAGCACCAAAAGCGATCGCCAAGCGAACAGCATTTGAAACTTTATTGTTTAACATTTAATTTTCCCTAGAATACTATTTTAATTGTTTTATTTTCAAAACGGTCTGTAATTAATCACAATACCTATTTCGATTTGAATAGTAGTCCCAACTTATGCAAAAGGTCAACACTTAGCTAACCAAATAAACCCCTTTATTTACAACGCTTACAACGCTCTAACGCAACAAAAAACAAACATGATGTTATTTTTGCATTATTGCATTATTGCAAAACATTAACTTTTGTTTTTTTTTGCAAAATTAAATCTTAATAATCATCTTAAGTAAATTACTAATTTTCTTTTAGGGATGAGAAATATAGATATAAAAGTAGCAAAAAATGATGAGATAGAAGCGAACCGGAAGCACGCACAGATATCCCGATAAAAAATGCTTAGGCACAGTTTTAGGGAACAGTAGTATAAATATGCAACATACATTGTCCCTTATTCAAAGCAACATAGGAGATATGCTATCGTTATGACTGGAGCAATGTGACGCAAATAATGACTTTTATAACTCAACGATATTAAAACACTGCCCTGATTCGTTGGACTATAGAGTAAATTTGAAGTTTGCTTTCAACAACACAATTTAATAAAGCTTTGTTTAAAGAATACGAAGACGGCTGCGACTCTATCAGTTGAAGTGACAGCCTCATTAGATATGCCCCAAGATAATTATAGATGGGGAGATTTTATTGCTTTTTAACAGGTAGGGATATTAATATTAGAATAGGCTAATAAGACTTAATTTTAGCGTTTATAGCCCCTGTAAAGTGTGCCTATATACTCTTTATTTGAATCAACAAGAACTTCTTTATACACATCCCCTCTTGAAGCTAACAGTTGTTTAAGCTGCTGGGCATTCAAAGCGGCTTGCTTTAAATCAGTTAACCTATAAATCAGCCCTTCTAACTCTTGAGAAAATAGGTAATAAGCTTTCTCGAGATCTATCTTTCTATTCTTTAAAATAAAATGATAAAAATCAGTGTACCTGGTACCTTTTATTGCAAGTGGGTGTATCTTTTTTTCTAACTCCACATATTCATTAATAATAGAAATATTGCTATTAATCAGATCTTTATCCTCTTTTTTTAGTGCGCTTATTAGTTGTTTTAAAGGAACTAATAATTCACTCTGCACCCGAATTGCAGACTCTAATATTAGTACATTTGGCTTCACTATATCCGAATCCATTTCGTGACACACAATTTGATATAGACCTCCTTTCTTTAATACCCTAAAAAGCTCTGGGATACTTCTCGCTAACTCGCTATATTCGATAGCAAACTGTGTTACTATCGCATCAAATTCTGCTGTTTCAAAAGGCAAGACTTCAGCGCTTACATTAGATAAAATATTTAATGACTCTATACCGGCTACTTTTTCATTAACAATAGCTTTATCTACACCTATGACATTAAATTGAACGCTACTATTCTCTTGAATTAATCGAATAAGAGCACCATTCCCTGTACCAATATCAAGTACTTTGTCATTAAAATTTAACTTTTCAGCAAACTCCAACCAACAAGACTTTAATTTACCCGTATAATTACTCTCTATATCTTGTCCAAATGAGGTTAGATAGCCTTGAGCCCAATAATCACTCCAATAGTTTTTCATCATTATTTTGTCCTGTTCTGAGATAAGTTGAAGATTTTAATAGAGAGCCAGTGGCTCAAGTGCCGAGCTTTTTATGCACTTAATTTGATATTTTATTTCTAATAATTAAGTACAGTCTCATTTTATTGTATATAAATATTGGCTGCTAAACGAGTATTATTATACTTTTTAATGAGTTACATTTATTCAATAAAATTTAGCTTAAACCTCCTAACCATTCTCTATGCTATGCCAATACAACTGATATAAATTGTAACTAATGAGTAGCACAGCAAACAGATTCTGAGTTGTTATTTCCAGAGTCGTGCATTACTAGAGAAATCTGTTTCATATTTCTTCTTATATTTGCACCACACTCTTTATCAATTACAGAAAGCATTTTATTATGAATGAGATTTTTCATTTTCTTTTCGAGTTGGCGTTTGTAGTGGTACAGTGAGAGGTGTAAAATCTTCGTGCGAGGATTTGGACATATTAGCTTCAAGCAACCCAGTCTATTTCAGATAAAATATACAGTATTAATCATAGGCACTCTTATACTTAGGGCTTGTTATGGTAACGATGCCTTCACTTTATCTACTTCTGCTAATTTAAAGTTCTGGATATAGTCTTATTTTAGGTATGTAGTACGCGAAGTTTTTAAGTTTTTCATTTAAAAATCCTGATGCATAAACAGACATTAATACGAAGCATTTTTATAAAAAAAGGGCTGAATAAATTCAGCCCTTTTTTATTAAAAAATTAACAAGTTAAAAGTTAATTGTATAGTTGATACGGTAATCGCGACCATAGTTGTTATATAAATCAGCGTTATCGTAAGCGCCTGTAGATGTAAGTACAGGATCTTCGTCTGTTAAGTTGCTTACTGATAAGCGAACTGTACCATAAACACCTGCGTTATAGCTGTACGTAAGGTTATGAATCAACCAATCTTCAAGTTCACCATCTTGCTCTAAAATACCATCTTCATTTGGTGCTTCATTCTCAGAAGTAGATGACGTGTAGTTCATGTTCCAAGCTACACTATGGTCGTCAAGCGCCCAAGTTAATGTAGTATTAGATTTGAAGTCAGGTTGACCACTCCAACCAGCAGTATTATAAACTCTACCGCCACGCTCTTCATCGTAAGATAATACAAAACTATTTACAGTGTTCATGCGGAACTCACCAACACTAGTATCGATATGACCGTAAAGAGTTAAATCTAAACCTTCAATCTCAAAACCATTGCCGTTGAAGTAACCAGTACCAGCTTCTAATAAACGACCAGTTTCTGAACGTATTAAGTAAAAAGTTTCATTACTTACATCAGAACCAGGTGCGAAAGCAGTTATTCTGCCAGCCGCTTCATCCGATAGAAGACCTTGAACAGTTTTAGTTTGAATAACGTCATCAATTGATAAATTAAAGTAATCAGCTTTAACACCGAAGTTCTCAATCACATCCCAAGCTATACCTAAGTTAGTGTATTCTGATGTTTCAGGACCTAACTCTGTATTTGATTTGTAGTATGTATCAATTTGCTTAGACGATGTATCACCTTGAGAGTAATCAATCGCTGATTCAGCACTAAAAGTAGTAGCGGCATTTAATTGGTCAAGACCTGGTGCGCGGAAAGCTTCAGAGTAAGAAGCACGTACTACAACAGTATCCGTTGCCTGCCAACGAGCAGATATCTTAGGAGCAACATTATCACCAAAGTCAGAGTAGTCATCGTAACGTACGGCAATGTTAACTTCTAGAGAATCTACTACTGGCATTGCAACTTCATAAAAGAAAGCGGTAATGTCACGATCACCAAGCGCAGAGTTACCTGCAGAGCCGCCTATTAAACCAGCTTCTGACTGACCATCGTAAATATCAGCATACGTTTGCTCTAAAAATTCAGCACCAAAATAATGCGCTACCGTACCGCCTGGTAATTCAAACAAATCAAATCCGATGCCGGCATTGTATTGATTGAAAGTAGAAGATGAGCTTTGTAGAGTTGTTGCTTTCATATTTGCAACACCTTCATCAGAACCTAAATCAATTCCATTTGCTTGGTTGTAAGCTAAGCCACCGTAGCTAAGGTAATAAGTACCTACAGATTTGTTATCAGCTTTATTGGTATGGTAATAAACATCCCAAGATGCATTATTCCACTCTAAATCACCGCGTAAACCCATTAGGTAGTCTTGGCTGTAATCATCAACGTTACCATCGCGATTACCAATACCTGCCCAACGCCAGTAACCAGTTGTTTCTTCATCATAAGGGTTTGCTTCATTGTCTGCAGCTAAATTATTCCATGCTGCGGCAGGTGGAGCATAACGACCAAATGAGCTATTTTGAACAAACATAGCACGGCCATACCATTCTATATCGTCATTCAATTCATAATTTGCATCTAAATAAACAGTATTACGGTCGATAGAAGCTTTATTATAAGATACATTTGCGAAAGCAAACATACAGTAAGTAGAGCCTTCACTGCCCCAGTCATTGTCAGCTGCAAACTTACGGAAAGTATCCTCACCGTACTCTGCTGTTAAGTCGTCACATATTGGTGATGCTTGAGCCTCTGAAAAATCAGGTGAAGCTACAGTCGCACCGTAGATAGACCAACCTTTAGTCTCTTCGTATGCCTGAATTACGCCATCACCATCAAGATCTGTTGCTGAAGCTTTAGTATAATCACGATCACCATCAGATATACCTTCGCGTCTCTGGTGGTCAAAAGCAAATGTTACATTACCTTTATCTGTAGAGTAACCAGCGGTTACCGAGAAACTAGCTGAAGTTGTACCTTCATCTTGATCACGGTGTCCTGCTTCGCCTTGGAACTGAAGACCTTCATAGTTTTTCTTCATGATGATGTTAACAACACCAGCCATTGCATCAGAACCATAAGTTGAAGATGCGCCATCAGTTAAAATTTCGATGCGTTCAACAGCAGCCATTGGGATTGAGTTCAAATTTGCTGATTGACCACCAAGTGTTGGTGAACCCGGCATGCGCTTACCATCTAATAAAACTAACGTTCTGCTAGAACCAGCACCACGTAAGTTAATAGTAGCTTGAGATTGTGCAGAGCTACCTGAACGCTCTGAAAATGAACCGAATGAGTTAAAACTGCTGCCTCGAAGTGCATCAGCCACAGTGAAGTTACCTTCAATCTGCATATCTTCTGCTGTAATAATGTTTACTGGCGAAGCACCTTCTAAATCTGTACGTTTAATACGTGAACCAGTAACTTCAATTCGTTCTACTTTTTCTACGCTATCTTCTTCTGCAGCAAACGAGCTTGCCGAAAATGCAGCAGTAGATACTGCACCAAATGCAATCGCTAAGCGAACTGCCTTTGAAACTTGATTATTTAACATTTGATTCTCCCTGGTGTTACAACTTTATAGAAGCAACTATTATTTAATTATTTTTTATTGCCACATGCCATTAACAGCGACCAAACAAATAGTAAACAAAAAAAACTAAAAAGCCAACCTTTGTTAATCAAACATTAACCGCAAAGAGGTTTTTTATGATATTTTTAGTGAAATAGGGGGTATCGTACGATTTACAAGCATAAAAGTGGATTGTTTAATCAAAGTCATCTAATTGTGATACTAATTAGAATAATAAAAACTGATTCTTCTTCGGATTATTTACATTTTGATTGATTAACGGCTCTACCATATCCAAAAGCGGTACAATCTGTTTTTCTAAATAAATTGCATAGTCATAGCCATGAAGGCCTTGATACAGCTCAACTCCGCCTATTGTGTAAACGAATGTAACAAATTCGCCTCTATTAACTGTAAATTCGCTATTTTTTTTCTGATGTTTCTTAACTGCCTGAATATGAGGAGGGATATTCTTTTTATAATCGATTAAGTTTTGACCTAATCTCTTTTTAAATATGAGTAAATCATCAAACTCACCTTTAAATAACTTTGTTGTATAGTCTTTTACAAGGTCATTTATATTTAAATTTCCATCAAAAAGGTTTGTAAATAAGTCATATTGAAACCGCTGAGCAAGTATAGTCCAATCACTTCTTACTGTTTCTAGCCCTTTAAATACTAGTTTTGATTCGTTTGGTTTAATTAATTTACCTACGTAGCGCTTTTTAGAGCCAACTAACTTCCCTCTTATTGTTGGTAAAAAGAAAGGGCTATAAAGAGATTCAAATTCTATTTCTAAATGACTTGTTAAGTTGTGCGTTTGTTTAATCTCGTTAATCCAATCTATAGTTATCTTTTTAGCTAAAAACACACCAATTTCATTACACTCATCTGGTGTTAGCTCATCATCCAACTTAATAAATGTAGAATCGGTATCACCATAAATAACGCTATAACCAAGATCTTCTATCCACTTTTTAGTTTGTAGCATTATTTCGTGCCCTCTTAACGTAATAGAGCTCGATAACCTAGGATCGTAAAACCTGCACCCTTTTGAGCCTAAAACACCATATAAGCTATTCATTATTATTTTAATTGCTTGAGAAAGCATTTGATCTTGATTATCTTTGGCAAGCTGCCTTTGAGATGCCAGGCTTTTAATAAGTAGAGGGAGGTGATGCTTCTCTCGCGAGAATACGGCTTCATTAAACCCCTGCACACTATGTTCAGGATTTTGCAGACCTTCTATTAATCCAAGTGGATCAATGTAAAAAGTTTGCATAATACTGGGGTACAAGCTTTTAAAATCTAAAACAATGACATTTTTATAAAGCCCAGGAATAGACTCCATGACATAACCGCCTGGGCTTTCAAATGTATGTCCATGATCGCCCATATTTGGGGCAACATAGCCACTGCGATGCAGTAATGGTAAATACATATTAATAAAAGCAGCGACAGAGCCGCCCTTTTTTTCAAGCTCTAACCCCGTAAGCTTTGTTCTTATAATAGAAAAATCGAGTAGCTTTAATTTATCAAAAATTTTATTTACCAAAATACAATCTTGTCGATTATATTTTGCTAAAGAAAGTTTATCTTCGTTAAATTGCCTAATAATTTCCTGCAAACTATTAGCCGTGTCGATTAATTTAGACTCACCCAACACTTGATTTGAAACATTAGCTAGAGAAAAACTCTCAAAACTATATGTACCGTTTTTTAATGTGTCTATTCCATCAACCACACATCGCCCGGAAATCGATACTCGAGTAAAGTGTCCTTTTCGAACATATAAAGGTTGTTCTCCCCTACCCAGTAATAACTTAACCCCAAGTGCTTCAGCTCTTTCATGAATAACCGAAAAATCGAACTCAATTACATTCCAGCCAATTATGACATCAGGATCGCTAAGCTTAATAAAATGCTCTACCCCCCTTAACAGCTCAGCCTCATCTACACACCAAATAATATCAAACTCTAGGTTTGCAGCTTCTCTATCTGGCTCGCCAATCATTAAAACACAGTCTAAATTACAGCCCACAAGTCCAACAGAAAACAAGACGCCACTTTCGTTACATTCAATGTCCAACGAGAGTTTATTAAGAGCTGGGGAATACTCATCATTCGCTTTTAATTTAGCGTTGGTTATTAATGTATAGCCATCTTGCTTAAATACATTACCCGTTATCCAAGCACCTCCTTTTATAAAACGCTCCATTAGGTAGCGCTCTATTGGTCGAATATCTTCTTCAAATAATACAACTCCACGCTGCTTTAAAGCTTTAGTAGCACAATAAAAGTGTTTAAGTGACTTGAAGTAACAGGCCGACATATCTTCTTGCTGAAAGCTTTTTAACTCAAGACTTTTAATATTAAAAATAAGTGACTCAGCTGCTAATATTTCATTCGCTATTTCAGCATCTTTGCTTTTGATAAAAAACAGTGCATTTTCGTTAGCCGACACCGTTTTTATAGGTCCTTTATCACTACAAAACCACGCTTCGTAACATATGCCGTTTGCAGTATCATAAGCATGTGAGGAAACAATAAAACCGGCTGTTAGGTACACTATTACTAAACCTTATACATATATATGTAAGTTCTTACTTAATTCAAAATGCTTTAAAGCTATACATTCAACCAAAATAAACACTCAGAGACTTTATTTTGCTAAATTAATCTCATCACTTCTTGTAGTTACACTCTTATAACTCTAAAATCCATAGCACTGTAATTATATACATACTTTAGGTAAATCATCACATGCTATCGAGCTCACTAAAAAAAACAATTAGGCAAGTACACCAGCATGTGGCTAGCAACCTAAACGATTATCGCCCTCGTAGCAGTCAAAACTACCTTGTAGCCGAAATAGCAAAAACGCTTGCTGGCGAATACCATAAAAAGCAGCGTATTTGCGTAATTGAAGCTGGCACCGGTACAGGAAAGTCTCTTGCCTATTGTTTAGGCGCATTACCGCTTGCCTTAGCGCAAAAAAAGAAGCTAGTTATTTCTACCGCAACTGTTGCACTGCAAGAACAATTAATAGCAAAAGAACTGCCATTTTTTAAAAAGCATTCAGGCCTCGACTTTAAATTTGATTTGGTAAAAGGTCGCCATCGTTATATTTGTGCCCACAAATTACATAATGCTGTAAACGGCGATAGCCAAACACAAATGGACTTTATGCCAACGCTTACTTCACCACTGAGCACAATGGAAACCAAGTGTTTGAATGATCTATATAACGCCTATGTTAATAAAAAATGGCAAGGCGATAGAGACAGCTGGGCCGATACTGTACCCGATAGAGTGTGGAACTTAATAGCCTGCGATAAACATTCATGCCAGCGCCAAATGAAGGCGCATCAAACGTGTCCGTTTCAGCTTGCTCGTAATCAATTAATGCAAATGGACGTACTAGTAATTAATCACTCATTACTACTTGCCGATTTAGACTTAGGCGGTGGTAAAATTTTACCAGAGCCCGACAACACCATTTATGTAATTGATGAAGCGCATCATTTAGCACATATAACACGCGATTTCTCATCGGCCGCAGCAACGATTAAAGGCACAATAGAATGGCTTGATAAGCTCACCAAGTTTAGCGGGAAAATGGCGAAGGTTTTAGTGGGGCAAAGAGCCATTGGTCAAAACTTTAAACTTTGCGACAGTATTAACGATGCGAATAAAGATTTAAAAGTAGTTCGCGATATTCTTGATAATGCCGACTTTGAATACTCAAAAGACGATACTTATCGTTTTGAGCACGGTGAAATCCCAGAATCATTGCACAGTAAAGCGAAAGACATAAGCGAAGCCACGCAAGATGCGCTGCGCTGTTTGAACAAAATGCACGACACCCTTACCCAAGATGTAAGCGACGGCGACATAAAACCTTACGTTGCCGACCCAATACTAGGCGAAAGCGGTCAATACATAAACCGCTTAGAGCAACTAAACAAACTATGGTTTAGTTACGCAAAAAAAGGCGAAGGTGCTCCCCATGCACGGTGGATAAAACGTCTTGAATATAAAAGCCATCACGACCACTTATTAAGCGACTGCCCTATCGAGGTCGGTTATTACCTAAAAGATAAATTGTGGCGAGAATGCGCGGGCGCTGTTTTGTGCTCTGCGACATTAAGTGCACTGGGCTCGTTTGATCACTTTGCTTACGAAACAGGACTTGCTAAAGAAGAAGGCGTTAAATTTATTAAAGTACCTTCTCCTTTTGATTACCCAAAACAAGCCACTTTACGTATTCCGGTATCTAAAGTAGAACCTACCGATAAAGACTTTAGTGAGCACCTAGCTAAAACTTTACCAGAGTACCTAAATGATAAAAAAGCGAACCTTGTACTATTCGCTTCTTACTGGCAAATGGGCCACGTAACAAAGTTTCTTAGAACAAAAGGTTTTAACTTATTAGTACAAGGTGAGATGTCGCGAGAAGCGTTGCTTAAATTACACACTAAAAATGTAGACGAAGGCAAAGGCAGTATTTTATTTGGAACCCAGAGCCTTTCGGAAGGTCTTGATTTACCTGGTAAATATTTAGAGAACCTAATAATTACTAAAATTCCGTTTGCGGTACCTACTTCGCCAATAGAAGAAGCGCAAGCAGAGTTTGTACAAAGCAAAGGTGGCAACCCGTTTTTAACGATTACCGTACCAGACGCCGCAAAGAAATTGGTGCAAAGCTGTGGTAGACTGCTGCGAAAAGAGAGTGATGAAGGCTGTATTACTATTCTCGATAGACGCTTAGTTACTAAGCGATACGGTAAAGCCATGCTCGACACCCTACCACCTTTTAAAAGACAAATAGATTATTAATGTTTGAACTCGCACTCGATCCAACAACCTGGGCTGTTTTATGTGCTGTTGCACTTGCCGCTGGTTTTATAGACGCTATCGCCGGTGGCGGTGGCATGTTAACTGTGCCCGCTTTATTAACTGCAGGCTTACCTCCACATTTAACATTAGGCACCAATAAACTCGCGGCTAGTTTTGGCTCCTTAACAGCTAGTTATACGTACTATAAAAAGAATTTATTTAGCCCGAAATTTTGGGCAGCCTCCATCATAGCTACTGCAATAGGTGCATTGATAGGTACTGTTATTGTTGATCATTTAAGTATCGATTTTTTAAACAAACTACTACCCATTATTATTATTTTAGTTGCCGCCTATAGCTTATTTGGTAATTTAAGTACCACAGAAGGCGATGAACTGCCTAAACTCAACAAAGCGATGAAAATAAAACAATGGCTACAGGGTTTAGCATTAGGCTTTTTTGATGGTTTAGCAGGCCCAGGTACGGGTACTTTTTGGACTGCTTCTAATGGCATGCTTTACAAAATGAACCTGCTACTCAACTGTGGTTTAGCGCGTTCAATGAACTTTGTGTCTAACTTTATATCTTTAATTACCTTTGTTGCACTCGGCCATGTAAACTTTTTACTTGGCATAACAATGGGCTTTTTTATTATGCTAGGCGCATGGTTTGGGGCGCATTCAGCAATACGTTTTGGTAGCAAATTTATTCGCCCAGTATTTAATACTATGGTTATACTTTTAGCATTAAAACTAATTTACGAGGCTTACTTTTAATATGCATTCAATGGCTTTAGATAAACTACGTCAACAAGTTGCAACGCTAAAACAACAAGCTGAGCAATTTGATAAAGCTAAACTTTTTTCTAAAAATCGTTACATGCAAGCACAACCTAGCTTGTTTGACCGCGCAGTTTTTAGTACCAAAAGCATGAACCTAGTCGATTACGTGATAGAAATAGAAGATGAAGTTTCGAGGTTACCGCCAAGCGAGCATCGCCATGCTTATACCTACGCGCTTGAACGTATTGCAGCTCAAATACAAGCTGTATTCAATGTTATTAAATCAACGCCTATTTGGGTTAAAGAAAACAAAAGCCATTATAAACCACGCCCTAAGCAAACAGTTTATAAGCAAGCTGTGCAAAAAGTAATGCAATCATCCCATGAGCTTTACGACGAATTAAAACAAAACCATGAGTTTGAACGCCGTTTAGTACTTATGATTGAAGAGCGAAAAATGCAAATGGATAAAGCGTCGCCTGCTAAAGCACAAAAGCTTAACCTTGAAATATTAAGCACACACGCTCGATTAGGCCGCTGCAGAAAAGCAATTTCTGCCACCGAAGATAAAATTCAACAAGTCGAAAAACAACAGTTACGCTGATGCAACTTTTTTACCACCCGCTATATTCTGCTTTAACGCTTCCTGAGCGCCATCGTTTTCCAATACAAAAATATCAAAAGCTTAAAGCAGAAATTGAAGGCTTAGGCTTAACGCCCAATAATTTCACTTCACCTATAAAAGCAACGCCTGCTCAGCTTTCGCTATGCCATAATCAAACTTATATAAATAACTTTTTAAACGGCACGCTTAGCAATAAAGCCATAAAAAAATGGGCTTTCCTTATTCAAATGAATTGGTAGAGCGCACATTACTATCAGTTGGGGCAAGCATCCAAAGTAGTGAACACGCGCTAAAACATGGTTTTTCGGCTAATTTAAGTGGTGGCTATCATCATGCATACAGTAATTATGGCAGCGGTTTTTGTATTTTTAACGATCTAGCTATTGCAGCAGCACATTTAATAAATACAGTAATTATGGCAGCGGTTTTTGTATTTTTAACGATCTAGCTATTGCAGCAGCACATTTAATAAATACAGAGCAAGCCGACACTGTTTTAATTTTTGATTGCGACGTACACCAAGGCGATGGCACAGCACAAATCACTCAAAATCATGACCAAATTATTACCTGCTCAATTCATTGTGAACAAAATTTTCCTCGCAATAAGCAAGAGTCTACTTACGATTTTGCATTGCCCGCTAAAACAACCGACACTGAGTACCTCGCTACATTAGAGCAAGCACTCGATTTTTGCGTGCGCATTCATAACCCCGATATTATTTTGTATAATGTAGGTGCTGATATTTACACAAAAGACGAGTTAGGCTTGTTTGATGTATCGCTCAATGGCGTATATAAACGCGACTTTTTTACTCTCAACTTTTGTAAGCAACACCAAATCGCACTAATGTTCGGCCTAGGCGGAGGTTATCAGCGTAATTTGAGCTCACTAATTAATGTTCATAAACAACTATTTAAAGCCGCTATCGATTTATAGCAAGCCATAGTATAGACTCAGTTAAACGGATTATTTTAAAGCGGTGGGAATATGCGATTACACGAAGACATACACAACTATTACGAAAAGATTGTAGTCGAGGAAGTTATCAAACTTAAACTTGATGAAAAATATGATGAAGATGTAATGGCTGACTTTTGTTGTACGGTACTAAATCAGCTCCCGCCACGATATATTCGCTACGATGTAGATATGGCGTTTTATTTACCGCAATCAGAACGTATACATATGGAACAACGTGTACAAACCGCAATAAACGTTGCCATTAGCCAAATATCAAAAAAGAAAGAGTTAAATGACAAGTCCACTTGATCAAGCCCCTACACATATTAAACTTGCAGTAGATTTAATTATGATACTAGAGCAACACGATGTTGCTCCAGAAGAAGTACTAAAAGCACTTGAAATAGTTAAAAGCGACTTTGAAAAGAAGCAAACCGAAAGTTAGTTTTATTCAACCAACTCAATTAGATAAGTTGTTACAGTCCCTTCGCATTTCTCACAATCAACTTACATTTTGTGCTTTTAAACCCGATGCAGTTTAATAAAGGAACTATTTAATCAAATTGCTACTGTTGCTTTAATGAACCTGCAGCTACTGAGAATTTTTTCATTCTTATCGTTAATTTATTATTTTTATATGCCGGTTCCGAATATGGCTTACACTTTTTATAAACCCTGTTATTCTAAAATCCAATCCGCATAATTAAAATACTATCATGACCTTAGCAAGCTTACTGCGATTATTTTTTCTGGCCGCTATTTGGGGCGCTTCTTTTTTATTTATGCGAATGGCCGCCAATAGTTTAGGGCCTGCGGTATTAATTGAGTTTAGAGTAGGCTTTGCCGCACTCACCCTCTTTATTGTGGCGCTGTACTTAAAACGCCACTTAGCCTTTACTGAACACAAAAAACACTTTTTTATTATAGGCGCGTTTAATTCAGCTCTGCCGTTTTTATTTTTTGCTTACGCAGCTCAAACTATCAGCGCATCCACACTCTCAATTTTAAATTCTACAACACCAATATGGGGTGTTGTAGTTGGAATTTTATGGACTAAAACAAAGCCCACAAAAAGTATGGTGCTGGGTTTGATAGGTGTTGCAATACTTGTTGGGCAAAATCATTTTGTATTAAATAGCCAATCAATTTTGGCCATAGTAGCGGCATTAAGTGCATCACTTTGCTATGCCATTGCATCGCATTACACTAAAAACGCTCCTAAACTGGCCCCATTTGATAACGCCCATGGCTCAATGTGGGCTTCAACCTTTATGGTATTACCTCTTATCTTATTTATGCCAATACGAGAAATACCAAGCACCAACGTTATGCTAGGTGTACTCGTATTAGGAGTAGTGTGTACCGCACTTGCTTATATTTTATTTTTTAAATTAATCGACGATATAGGCCCTACCTCGGCGTTAACAGTCACGTTTTTAATTCCGCTATTTGGCATTTTTTGGGGGCATTTATTTTTAGATGAGAAAATAGGGCCAAATACGTTACTAGGCGCATTATTTGTAATTGTAGGCACTATGCTGGTTACTGGCTTCTTACCACGAAAAAAGCACTTAGCTAAAACAAGCTAAGTGCTTTTAATTTATACTACTTCTTACGTTAAGATTTACTGCTTATTCACTAATTTGCGATTGCTGAATAAGTAATAACAGCTCTGCAGTGGCGGTTGCATCAGCCAATGCGCGGTGATGGCTGGTTAAATTTAAATTAAAATGCGATGAGAGATTCCCCAGCGAATACGACTTTAAGCCTTTAAACGCTTTGCGCGATTCAACCACGGTGCACATTTTTGGCATTTTAAAAAAGTGCCCTGCAACCTCACACTCTTTTTTAATAAAGCCGTAGTCAAAGTTCACGTTATGGGCTACAAAAATACTGCCTGCGAGTTTATCTAATAGTGGCTGTGCTATATCGGCAAATACAGGCGCGTTGTAAACCATGCTATCGCTTATACCAGTTAGTGACGTTATAAATCCAGGTATATGGCGCTGCGGATTAATAAGAGTCGTCCAAGTATCTATTACTTTACCGTGCTGCACTTTAACGATGCCAATTTCGGTAATTCGGTTACCGCCTTTTAAGCCGCCTGTGGTTTCTATATCGACCACACTGTAAATACGGTTAGGATCTACAAACCATTTAACCGCAGCAATGTGTACTGTAAAGCCCACATTTTTTAAATTATCAATAGTGGTAAGTTGGTTGCGCCTAAGTTTGTCTCCCGGCGCTTTTACTTCTTCAAAATGTACTTGGCCATTATTAATTACCATTAAGTCGGGGTAGCCGTCTTTTAGCTGTAAATAATGTTTGCTCATGGCTGTTAAGTGCGCAATTAGCGCCTTAATAGGGCTGTTTAAAATAAGCGCCTCTAGTGGCTCTAATAAATTGCTGCGCCACCTAAACAAACCGTTAGGTTGCTCAAAGTATTGCGCTGCATGTTTGCATACTAAATTAAGTAATGCTTGCGACGTTTGGCACTGAGCTAAGCGCTCGTTTATCTGTGTTTGCTGCGCTTCATAAAAATTACCAAGCCTTAATACTTGCGGATAAATATCAAACTCATTGCATGGCGGATAAGGTGACTCCACAAATAACTCATGCCAAAATACTAAACCAAACAAACTTTGCCAAAGCGTGTTTTCGGTATTAAATACCTGCATACCTTGGCGAGTATAATAATCGTTTACGCCCTGCTCTACTTCACCTCGGTACAGTTCATCTATTTTTAGCACGCATTGGGTGTCGGCAAGCATGGCACTTAAACGCGAACGTGTTTTTTTATTAAACTTACGCATTAAAAAATCGTCAGCAAAATAAAGTAAATCATCAGTAAGTGGATTTTCGATAATGGCTTCTAATCGTGCTTTTACCCACTCTTTATTGCCAAGCCTGTATTGCTCTCTTATTTGAATTTCTTGTGCTTCGCTATCATCCGCGCACCCTTCAAGTAAACTAAAAGCAAGTTCGCTATCAACTGTTTTTAGCTGCCTATAAAGCCTAACTAATAGTTTGTTTTTTAATACAACGGCTATTGCACCATGTGCAGCTTGCTCTAAAACCTGCGACGCTAAAGCGACGTAATCGCTCTCATCTGTAATATTTTTAAATGCTAACCGGTAACGGTTTAATAAATAGTTTGATTGCGCTTCGTCAAGTGTTTCAAAACGCGACAAGCTCTCGCTGTGTCCTTCGCGCGTAGCGGTTAAGCCTAAGTCTCGCATTACAAAACGGTTTTGATGATTCACATCACCACTGCTTAGTTTGCCTGCAAATAAAAACTCAAAATACTCGTAGTAATCACTGCGGTTGTTAATTACATACTGGCTATAAAGTGGCGCAAGCTCTTGTGGGCATGCTTTAAAAAACTCACGCGCAACATCCACCAGCGCGCCTTTAGCGGCGCTCTTTTTAAAGCTTATTTGCTCACTGTAATTACTTAGCAACTCAACCAAAGAAGGTTTAGTTAAGTGCGCTAAAAGCTGCTGGTAATGCTGCTCGTTTGGCTCAAATAAAATACCCGCTTTTTTTAGCGTATAAATAGCCTGATGCGGCGAGGTTATTTCTTCATAATTAAGCGATTGCGCCTGCACTAAATAAGGCTTTCGCGAGTACACACGCGCCAACATGCATTGGCTTTGCTCATCTAGCTGATTAATTTTACTAATAAATTCGCGGTGTTTGGGCTCAAGTAAATGCATACATTTACTTGTTACAAACTCAATAAGCTCTCTAAAATGCGCTAAATAGTATTTTGCTGGTAATTCTTTTTTCATAATATCGCCACAACTGTATATAAAAACAGTATCTAGCATTTGTGCTTATTATTCAATCTTAAACTTGTAACTAAAACACGCTATAGTGAGCTTATAAAGCAAATTCATTAAAAATAAAGGACTTACCATGAGCGCGCACCCGTACGATATTTTATCACTCAATAACGGCGCAAATATTATTTTTACGCCTTGCCCTGGCACAAAAACACAAAACTTAGCGGATTCAATCGCAACATTAAAAGCGGCTGGCACTCACATGCTGCTTTCACTTATGCCTCAAAAGGAGCTTGAAAAAACAACGTACAAACAATTAATACTGAGTGCAATAAGCACGATATAACCTGGTTTCATTTACCAATAAATGACGACGAAGCACCCAAACAACCTTTTACATCAAGCTGGAACACCCACAAAACCGACATATTACAGGCCATACAACACAAACAAACCATTGCCATACATTGTAAAGGCGGCACAGGACGTACAGGTTTGGTCGCTGCGCTTATTTTAAATTCGGCAGGTTACACAAAAGAAGAAGTATACAGCCTAGTACAAGGCATTCGCCCTAAAGCGCTTAATATAGAATTGCAAAAAGAGTACTTTGAGGTGTAAGACAAAGACTGGGGAAGATTTAGCACTATGATTAGTGCTAAAAATATTTAATGTTAGTTATGGATTAGCGTTGATAAGCGAACAACTTGTTAGATTGTATTTTTAAAATAGTTTCAAAATTTTTCATCTGCAACTATAGCAGCGAGTTTTTCATGAAAACCAACAATATGCCTGGATTTAAACTTTTGAGGACTAAAAGAAATTATCTTTGCCATTTCAATTATCTCGTCAATTCCTCGGGTTAGATAACCCTCAGTTTCATCAACGCTTAAAATGATATCTCGACTATATAACCCGACAGAACCACACATCACAGATAAGAAATACTCATTATCATGCTCATATAGAGTCCAACTCCAAGGTTTTTCATCAATTATTCTCACGTATGGCCGCCTAAACATAACAAGGCTGCAGAATAACTCCAACAGCCAAATTCAATTAAATAATGAGTCCCTTCAATTAACTCCAAACATTTCAAAGCGTTAGATAATGCATTATTTGCAACTAATACAACAGACTGTTTTTCTTAAAAAGAGTAGTTCCTCGGCCTCACGCCAGTTAAGCGGATAAAAATGCTTGGCTATAATCGCCTGTTTCTATTCCGTTTAAACTACTTGTATGGTGAATTATGCATAACTGACCAAATTTTTATATCTAGATAAAATATCTGGATTTTTCCGTAGGCGCTCTTCCACATCAAAGGAGTTCCACCAAACAATAGAGTTTTGCTCTTTACGGTCCTTTTGTCGCTCTAGCATCTCGGTAAGGTCTCTTGTAATTTGAGTATTAACAACAAGCATATATCCTTCAGGCCTATAGTCAAAAATAGTATCTGCAACATCAACATCAGCCTTTCCGACAGATGATTTCTTCGAAGTACTTAAATTTGTTTTGCATTGAACAATCATTTTCCCAATTTTTATTGAATTTTCGTCTTTGGAAATTTGATGCTCGTTGTGAAGCATATTGTATTCACAGATTAAATCTCTACCATTATCACCTTGATTCGTCGGTGCAACCTTTTTGACAGAAAAGATCCATGCTTCTCTGTTTAGCAGCTCAAGAACTAAATCTTCAAATTCAGCACTTTTACTCCTGTCTGAAATATTCCACACAAACTTTTGACTACCAAAGAGAAGTTCTATTTCATGCTGCTGTCGAGCTCTAATCAATTCTTTCTCTGAATTGACGGACTCCATACCACTATTTGTGTACTTCATAAGTACATGCGAATCTGAAATAAATACTAGTTGATTCTCCTGCGGAATAACCCTGAATTCTGAGCAATCTCCTATGGATTCTAAAATTGCTTTAGCAAAGGCTTTTTCTTTTCGTGATATTGAGTTTTGAATATCGTTATGGATCTCGATTGATGATTCCACACCTTCAATACTTTTAATACCCCCTTCATTTTTTAAGACAAAACCATTTAGTGTTCGAGCTATATGAGAGCTTCTAAATATAGAAAACCCTGCAGAAAAGCTTCTGAAATAAAACCAATTAGGGTTCTTCCGTAGATTCGCTACATATGATTCATCTTCTCCAACAGCATTGACTATACTCTCTATCCATAAATCAAGCTCTGGTGATTCACTTGAAAAATCATCAGGATCAGAATCATTTGCACCAAGTATGTCTCCTTGATACATATGAAAAATGTATAAATCGAATAGAATATCGTAGAGGCACTTTAGGTCAGCTTGACTATTTTTTCTTATACGCTCATTGAGAGGTTGTGCTGGAAACCAGTACATCCCATATAATTCATCATCTATTCCACTAAATTCATTATGCTCACCTAAAAAGCGAAATGAACTATGGCCTTTGCATTTGGATATAGTGGTTAAAACAGTTGGTATGATGTCATGTAGATCCGTAACTTCCTCAACTCTTCTTTGACGGATATAAAAGTAAGGTAACATGCGATCTTCGTCGAGGTTTTCAAGTATCACCTGCCAAAATGGACAACAATCTAAGCCGATTTTAATACTGCCAGATTCAAGTTCCTCAGTACTAAATCCTAGTGCATCTATTTTTTTCAAAAAACCTTTAATCATAATACCTCATACATTAAAACCACGAAGTTCACCTAACAGCCCAGTCTACGATAATTATCGCTTATAAACCGATAATGTCCCTATATTCAATTTATTTACCTTAACACCAAATAACTACATGTAAACAATTGCATAACCTCATACCAGGTTATGCAATTGCAAAAAACCAAAAGGTACAGATCAGTAATATTGATTCAACAGCTACTTCCCATACAAAGCACATTGTTTATTGAGATTCAGTCTGCGCTATTCAAAAAACGGTACTTAAGTTAAAAGTACTTAATCCAACGCCTTTAGACTAATACCTTTAATTTAAAGGTATTAGAACGGCTTAATTTATCCCCGCTAAATCGTTATACCTGCACAAATGTATTCAACCATAACGCTTTACGATATTATGCTCCCCTAAATTTAATTTAACTTTCAGGGCATATAATGACAACGCACACACCGCCTTCCCACTCAGCCAACACAGCTGAAAACACCTCTCTTTTTTACGTAATTTTTATCTCTGCCGTGGCTGCTATTGGTGGCTTTTTATTTGGTTTTGACTCAGGCGTTATTAACGGCACAGTGTCGGCACTCGGTAATGCATTTAATTCAAGCAGTGTAGCTACGGGCTTTAATGTAGCGTCTGTGTTACTAGGCTGTGCCTTGGGTGCACTTGCTGCGGGGCCGCTGGCTGATAAGTTTGGTCGCCGTGCAATTATGATCATCACTGCGATTATTTTTGCCATTAGTGCATTTGGTTCGGGCATTAGCGAAAGCTCTGCGGAGTTTATTTTTTACCGTTTATTTGGTGGTCTAGGTATTGGTGCTGCGTCAGTATTAGCGCCAGCTTATATTGCAGAGGTGGCACCACCAGCACTACGTGGTCGTTTAGCTACATTGCAACAACTCGCTATTGTATTGGGTTTATTTGCTGCTTTTTTAAGTAACTACTTAATTGCTGATGCAGCAGGCAGCGCGCAAAATATTTTAATGCTTGATATAGCCGCTTGGCGCTGGATGTTTTGGGCTGAGCTTGTGCCTGCTGTGTTGTTTTTAGTCGGTGTTTTGTTTATTCCGGAGTCGCCTCGTTATTTAGTGGCGCAAGGTAAAGTGGATGATGCAAAAGCGGTATTTAGTAAAATTTCGAACGACAACGTTGATGCGCAAATAAGCGATGTTAAACGCTCATTGCATAGCGATAAAAAGCCAAGTATTCGTGATTTATTTATTGATAACAGTAAAAAAGTACACCCAATTGTTTGGGTGGGTGTTGCGCTGAGTGTATTTCAGCAATTTGTGGGTATTAACGTGGTGTTTTATTACGGCTCTGAGCTTTGGCAAGCCGCTGGGTTTGATGAGTCGCAATCGCTATTTATAAATGTACTCGCAGGTACTACTAATATTGTATCAACCTTTATTGCCATTGCATTAGTTGACAAAATTGGCCGTAAACCACTGCTCTTAGTAGGCAGTATTGGTATGTTTATTAGCTTAAGCGCGCTTACTTATATATTTGGTAGTGCAGGCCTTGATGAAGCAGGCAAACTTGCCCTTAGCGATAACATGGGTACGTTTGCACTGATTATGGCTAACTTATTTGTGGTATTTTTTGGCTTAAGTTGGGGCCCTGTTGTATGGGTATTATTAGGCGAAATGTTTAATAATCGTATTCGTGGTGCAGCGCTTGCTGTTGCAGCTAGCGCACAATGGATTGCTAACTTTGCCATTACCATGACCTTCCCTATTATGCTGGCTAACATTGGCCTTGCCGGTGCTTATGGCTTTTATGCGTTATCGGCACTTATAAGCATATTTTTTGTTGTTAAATACATAAAAGAAACACGCGGTAAAACGCTCGAATCTATGTAATTTTTAAAAGCGGTGATATTAATCACCGCTTTGCTTTTACATACAATGGCGTTATTTAAGAGTGATTGTTTGGATGAGCTAAACGTTAATTAATAAATATATTTTAAACTGCTGTTAATACGTAAACGCTCCTTTTACCAGCAAGCTTTTACTACCAAAGTTTATAGCTACCGATTGCATACTTAAATATCACTATAGCTCAATACGTTAGCGAACCTTTTAACTTAAGTTAAGGCTGAATAGCAATCTACGCTCATTTATTTTAACTTTATAACCATTGCCGTATTACCTTTTATTATAACTAATCTATTTAAATTCCTTTTTAGAATATCAAAAATTAGCTATTGTCCGCCCATTCCAACTTTATGTATTTACTAAAATGAAAAAACAGTTAATTTCAGGCTTAGCTTTAACGTGCGCGTTAGGTTCGTTCAGTGCATTTGCTACTAATGGTTATTTTACTCACGGCTATGGCATGACCCACAAAGGCATGGCTGGTGCAGGTGTAGCGCTGTCAGAAGAGTTAATGTCTGGCGCTAATAATCCAGCAACTTTTTTACCTAAAGGAACAGAGCTATCACTGGGCTTAGAGCTTTTTTCACCTGAACGAAAATATACTGCATCAAAAGTAGATACTTTTTACCCTGGCGCATTTTATCTTGAAACAAAAACACAAAAAAGCGACAACACCGTATTTGCAATTCCAGAGTTTGCTATTGGCCATCAATTAAATGAAAAAGTAAATATTGGTTTATTAGTGTATGGCAACGGCGGTATGAATACCGAGTACGGCGCAGAATCCTCTCCTGAGGGGACTTTTTACGCTGGTACAACAGGCGTTGATTTAAAACAACTCTTTATTAGCCCAACAGTAAGCTATAAGTTGAATGAACAAACACGCCTTGGTGTATCCCCTATTTACGTGGTGCAACAGTTTGAAGCACAAGGGCTTGGGAACTTTGCTCCTTTTTCGCAATCACCAGAGGCGCTCACTGATAATGGTACCGATACAAGCACAGGCCTAGGCATTCAACTGGGTATTAGCCAAGATATAAATTCGTCATTAAGCTGGGGGGCAAGTTACCGCTCATCAGTGTCTATGCAAGAGTTTGATAGCTATAAAGGTTTGTTTGCAGAGCAAGGCGGATTTGATCTACCAAGTTCGTTTCAACTTGGCGCAGCCTACAAGCTTACCCCAAGTAATCAGGTTGTATTTGATTGGCAAAAAATAAATTACAGCGAAGTAAAAAGCATTGCAAATCCAGTCAATAATTTAATGTCAGCGCCTTTAGGAGCTAACGCCGGCGCTGGGTTTGGCTGGAACGATATGACTATTTATAAGCTTGGTTATCAATGGCAGCGTACATCGCAACAAAAGATTCGTTTTGGGGTGTCTTACACCGAGCAGCCTATTCCTTCTTCTCAAGTTATATTAAATATTTTAGCGCCGGGTGTTCAAGAGTGGCATTTTACTACTGGCTTTAGCCATTCTTTTACCAACAAGGTACAATTAAACGCTATGGCTTTTTATTCGCCAGCAAAAAAAGTAACGGGTGCTAACTACTTAGCGCCTAATCAACAATTATCAATCGAAATGAAACAAACCGGTTTAGGCGTTTCTATTGTTTGGGAAATTTAAAAATGATAACAGAATTCACCCCAGTATCGGCTGCAATAGGCGGGGCATTAATAGGTATAGCGTGTACGTTATTACTGGTTTTATACGGAAAAATTGCGGGCATATCAGGCATTGTTAAGTCTGTATTCGCTAAAGCAAATTCAGACTCTCGTTGGCAGTTATACTTTATTTTAGGGTTGTTGTTGGCAGGAGTGGCCGTAAGGGTATTTGCGCCATCTTTATTAGAAGGCGAATTGCAATTACCGCCTTGGCTTATTGTTGTTGCAGGGCTTTTAGTTGGCGCTGGTACAACGTTAGCTAATGGGTGCACAAGTGGCCATGGTGTGTGCGGCATGTCGCGCTTTTCTACTCGCTCTTGGGTTGCAACATGCACATTTATGCTTGTCGCCTTCATTACAGCAAACCTTGTAGGATAAATAATGAAAGCAATTATGATGGTTGTTATAGGCTTTATATTTGGCTTAGGACTTATTATTAGCGGGATGACAAACCCTGCTAAAGTGATTAACTTTCTTACCTATGGAAACCAATGGGACGCAAGCTTAATTATAGTGATGGCTGTTGCCATGCTAATAATGATGCTGACATGGTTATGGGTTGCAAAAAAAGAGAAGCCACTTCTTTCAGGAACGTTTAATTTAAGTGATTTAAAAAAAATTGATGCACGCTTAATTATCGGCTCGGTACTTTTTGGTTTAGGCTGGGGTTTAAGTGGTATATGCCCAGGCCCGGGTTTGGTTCAATTGGTATCTCTTAAAATGGAGTTTTTATTGTTTTTTGCAGCCGTCCTAGGCGGTATGTGGTTAGCCAAAAAAGTATAATATTTGCTGCCGACTAAACTCGGCAGCTACTTTACCCAAACAAAGGTACATAACTTGCTGCAATATATATAAAACTATATTGAACAGGTTTAAGTTATGCTAAATAAAGCGCTGGAATTTTCTAACAGCACACCTTGGTTAAGCGCAGCACCCTCCCTTTTACTTATAGCTATACTACTGTTTTTAATTCGTTTTTTTGTAATGTACTGGCTAAAAAAATGGACTTCAAAAACCACGTTTATATTCGACACTTTACTAATAGAGTCAATATCTAAGCCGCTAACACTGTGCACAATTATTGTGCTACTCACCATTTTAGAGCACGACACTTTCATTATTAGTACTTCTATTTCTCAACAGATCCCTTTTAATAGCATTAATATTGTATTAGCTCTGCTTGCACTTATTATGTTTTTAGACCGCTTTATTATTGGCACTATTAATTACTATGGTAAACAATCTGCCGTGGTTTTTAATTCAAAAAGCATAATTAAAGGCGTGATACGCGTTACATTATCGTCAGTGGGATTACTGGTTTTAATGGGCACGTTAGGTATTTCTATTACGCCCATTATTGCCTCGTTAGGTATTACGTCACTGGCTGTTGCTCTTGCTTTGCAACCCACCCTTGAAAACTTTTTTTCTGGCGTGCAGCTAGTAATAGATAAACCTATAAGGGTGGGTGATTTTATTGAGCTTGAATCTAAGGAGCAAGGCTTTGTTGATCATATAGGCTGGCGTTCTACATGGGTTAAAATGCTACCTAACAATATGATTATTATATCTAATAGCCAATTATCTAAGTCGCGTATTATTAATTACTTTTACCCTGAAAAAGAGCTAAGCGTACCTGTTGATATAAGTGTACATTACGATTCAGATTTAGAATTTGTTGAACAAGTAACACTTGAAGTAGCTCGTGAAATACTTATTTCACACGAATGGGGCGTTGATGATTACAATACCTTTGTGGTTTTTCATACCTTTGATAGATCAAGCATTAACTTTACGGTAATGCTTAGAGCTAAAGAGTACTTTAATCGCTTTTGGGTTAAATCTGCTTTTATAAAAGCCTTGCATAAACGCTATAAAAAAGAAGGTATTGTAATTCCCTTCCCTATTACGGCTATTAACACGACTCAAGAGGCCGCTAAATTTAATAGTGATAAAAAGGTGCAAGGCGACACTTAAAAAAAAGCGCGAGTAACTCTCGCGCTAATAAGTATTAAAACTTGTAGGTTATTTGCCCAATAATTTCGCGAGGGCTACCGGGAAAGTGGCCATTACGCTCAGTAAAGCCACTAACCGCGTATTCTTTATCAAACAGGTTATTAATATTTACACTCAGCAATACGTTGTCAAAGCGACTCGTCCAGCTCATATCAAATACGGTAAATGGTTTTACTTTTTGACCACCGGTACTCAGTTGCTCACTTACGTAATTTGCACCAAAGGCAATTGATGAGTCAATTGAATCAATAGCGTAGCGAGTCCATAAACCTGCCTGGTGGCGTGGTGCATTAGCAAAGCGCGAACCATCTCCAAATGTATTTGAAAGCGTATCACCCGTTACGCCGTCTACCACTTGCGTATCGTTGTATGCGTAGTTAGCCGTTACGGTCCAGTGCGCTGATAAATCGCCGACTAAAGTTGTTTCAAACCCTCGGCTTTCTACTTCACCTATATTTAAAAGTGCAGCAATGCCATCTCCAGCTCCCGTATCGTCAGGGTTGCTCATTACCACGTTTTCTTTATTAATTTGATAAATTGCAAAGGTGCTCATAATTTTGCCGTCGAGCCATTGGTTTTTCATACCCAGTTCGGTTTGCTTGCCGGTTTCTGGTTCTAAATTACCTTCGCCTTCTACATCTTCTTGGTCGGCTGACGATGTAGGGTTAAAGCTCTCTGAGTAGTTAATATATACCGATGTGTTTTCTACTGGCTGATAAGTAACAGCAACGCGCGGCGTTATATCGTTATCTGAGTAACTAAAACCAGTTTCTTGATTAAACTCTTTAAAATGGTCATAGCGTAAACCTGCAATAATTGTCCACTGCTCGCCTATGCTAATTACGTCTTGTGCATATACACCAAATCGGTCGGTATCAACGCCATCGCGGTTCATGTCGGTGAGGTTATAAGTGCTTGGGTCGGTTTCACCGTAGTTTAAATTAAAAATATTTAAATTAGCGACGCCATCGGCCTCATATCGGGCACGAAAGTAGTCATATTCGGTATCAACGGTGTGGTAATCACCACCAAATAAAAACTGATGGGTTAATTGTCCTTTTCCAAAGTTATAAACAAAGTCGGTGGTTATACTTGCTTCTTTATTGGCACGAAATTGCTTACGGTATTCTCGTTTGATGGTTTCGTCATCAATGTTTGCTTCGCCATCACCATTTACATCTACCCAACTTTGCGACTCATGGTAGCCTTGATCGCGTTCGTTATCCATGTAACGCAGTGTGCTACTTACAGAAAAATCATCACTAAAGTAATGACTTATCTCGGCTTGAAGCACCAACGCTTCCATATATTGATAATCAACCGCTTCATTAGCGTTATAACTTGGGTCAACTAAAAAGTTGCCGTTGTCATCTACCGGTACGCCACGTAAGCGGTTTCCGCCTAGGTCTTGTTTAATGTAGTCAACACTTGTGGTTAGGGTTGTTGAATCACTTAAATCAAATAACAATCCACCTGTCAGCTCGGTATTTTTTGAGTCTGCATTGTTACGAAAGCTGTCTTGCTCTTCATAGTAACCACCCAATCTATAAGCCATTGTATCGCTTAAACCACCTGTCATATCGAGTGATGCACCACGGGTGTTGTAGTTACCCAAAGTAAGCTTTAGTTCGCGTTTTTGTGTGTAGCTTGGCTTTTTGGTTACGTAATTAATCATCCCACCAGGTTCGCCACCGCCATACAAAGCAGAGGCAGGCCCTTTTAATACTTCAACACGTTCAACATTAAATAACTGCGGTACACCAAAGCCCGAATATGGGTCGCCACGCACACCATCATAAAATACATTGGCGTCATCTCTAAAACCACGAAAAGTTACACCTGAGTAGCTGTATTCACTCACACCCGCAATTGAGCGGTATAAATCGGTAATGTCGCGCGCGGCTTGGTCAATAATAAGTTGCTCGGTTAATACCTGCGCAGATTGCGGTAATTTAATAAGATCTAAATCCGTTTTAGTACCAATTTTACTTTCGGTTTCTAGGTAAAATTGCTGGGCACGGCCAGTTACTTCTATTTTTTCAATATCGTCGTTTTGTTGTGAAAAAGCTATATTAGAAAAAACAGATAAAGACGCAGCAATACTTAATGCCAAATAATTAGGGTTAAACATGATAATTCCTGGGAAAAGTGCAGATAGCCAACAATCTAAATGATAACTTTTATCATTTTCATAATCAACACAAGGGCGGGTTTAATACATCTAAATATTAGAACTAATATTACTTAAAACAGAGCGCTAGCCCTTTTATTGCAGTTAAAATAAAACCCCTACTGTATTAAATACAGTAGGGGTTATTAAGTAATTCTTAAATTAGTTTTAGCGTGTAATTTACCCAGCAATATTGCTAATTTGAATTACTGGAGACACGTTAGTAAAATTAACTAAATCAGCCGCTATTACTTCTTGATGAGGTGCAAAGGCTTGCTGAAAAGATTCTACCGATTCAAACACTAAATGCCCCATAGCAATATAAGTTGGCGCTTCGCCCGGTGCGCCACCTGCTAAACCTGCATCTGCACTACTTGATATAAGCGCTTTACCAACTAACTCTGCAACTAGGGGTAAATGTGTTTTACAGTAGTAGTCCATATCGAAAGTAGCACCTTCATTATTTGGGTATAATACGCTTACTTTAATCATTACATTCTCTCTTTTATTTACTAAAAAATTTAAAGCGTCTTTTGAAACAGTATGAATCATACATAAGTAAAAAAACGCATAAGTGAGCAGTCGCTCAATTATGCGTTATTCATACTCATAGCGCCAGTAATTTGATTGCAGTGCTTATTTTAATTAAGGTGATACTTCGCTAATTTACTTAAGTGCGGGTCGTTTTTTAAAAGGTTTGGGCGGTAAAGACTCTACAAAGTTAACGCACGTATTTACCCAATATGCTAAATCAGAATCAGACTCAAAACCTTCAGGCAAAATATAAACCAAGCCCTTAACTAGTTTTACTGTAAGGTCGCTCTTCTAACCCTCTGTCAAACGCCATTTAAGCATCTCTATTTTTTAATAAACACATTACACACTTAATAACGGTAATAGCACCTAAACCTAAGTAAATAAAATAATAAAAGGTGGCTGGGAAAGGTATGCAAAGAGTAGGTATAAAATTATTTTGGGCTTAAAGTTTTTATTAAACCGCACTAATCAAAGCTGATTGAGCTGACACTAGTGCGGTTCAAAAGTAAGTATAAAACTTACTAATTCAATATTAATAAACCAAAATGCTCATGCAGACAGTTGCACTTGAGCATCGGTTACAGATACTTTTTTCATGCTGCCTTGTTGTTCAAGACGAATATGCCAGCTAAACGCTTCTTCTAGTAAATGAGGGGTATGCCCGCCACGCTCACAAGCGCGCTCATAATAGTCTAACATCGCTTCGCGATATTCTGGGTGCACACAATGCTTAATAACTTGTACAGCACGCTCACGCGGTGCTAAACCGCGTAAATCAGCTAAACCTTGCTCAGTTACTAATATATCAACATCATGCTCGTTATGATCAACGTGGCTCGCCATAGGCACTACGCTTGAAATAGCGCCATTTTTAGCAATCGATTTAGTCACAAATATTGCTAAATGAGCATTACGAGCAAAATCACCAGAGCCGCCAATACCATTCATCATTCGTGTGCCACAAACATGCGTTGAATTTACGTTGCCATACATATCAAACTCAAGTGCAGTGTTTATTGCAATAATACCTAAACGGCGCACTATTTCAGGGTGGTTCGAAATTTCTTGAGGGCGTAACACTAGCTTGTGTTTGTATTGTTCTAAATTATTAAATACTTGCGCGTTACAACGCTCTGACAAAACAATTGAGCTGCCTGATGCAAAGCTCAGCTTACCTGCGTCAATTAGGTCAAACGTCGAATCTTGTAGTACTTCAGAGTACATTGTTAGGTCTTTAAAGTCAGAGTCGAGTAATCCCATCATTACCGCATTTGCAATGTTGCCAATGCCTGCTTGTAGCGGACCTAAATTAGCTGGCAATTTATTTTGAGCCACCTCATCTTTAAAAAAGTTAACTAAATGGCGCGCGATAGATGCGGTGTCTTCATCTGGGTCGGTAACGGTAGAAAACGAGTCGCTTTGGTTAGTAAAAACAATACCAACAATTTTTGCAGGATCGATAGGAATAGCAGTACTACCAATTCTATCATCTACTTTAACTAACGGCATTGGTTGGCGAGTAGGACGATACGAAGGAATGTATATATCGTGCAAACCTTCAAGATTCGGGTTATGCAGCATATTAATTTCAACGATGACTTGTTTGGCAAAAATAGCAAAACTGGCTGAGTTACCGACCGATGTAGTAGGCACAATATGCCCTTCTTCGGTAATAGCGACGGCTTCAATAACAGCTACATCAGGCATGGTTAATTGATGATTTCGTAGATGCTCAACCGTTTCAGATAAATGCTGATCAATAAACATAACTTCGCCGTTATTAATCGCTTTACGCAAAGTACTATCTACTTGAAAAGGCATACGACGCGCTAAAATGCCCGCTTCCGTTAATAGCTTATCGAGATCATTACCTAATGATGCGCCCGTCATTAAATTTATTTTGATAGGATTTTTTTTGACTTGCTCAATTAATGCTCTGGGTACTGCTTTAGCTTCTCCGGCACGAGTGAAGCCACTCATCCCTACAGTCATTCCATCTTTAATAAACAGACTTGCCTGCTCAGCAGACATAACTTTATTATGCAGATTACTATTGCGAATACGTTCCAAGTTCATTTTGAGCCCCTTTCTAAATTTGGCATTATTCTAATCCTAACTTCGTACTACACAATCTAGACTTAAGTCGTATTTACGAATCGAGGATGAACAAAATGTTTAAAAGGGAGGTTATTTTACTTTTAGTTAACACTATAATGTGGTTATTAGTAATAATTTTTACAAAAACGACACAAAAATCTATAAGGAAATTTATAAAGTAATCTATGAACAAATCGTATTATTAAATAAGATGAATTATTTTGAAGAGATAAATTTATTAGTTCAAACACCCAAATGAGGAATTTGGGTGGCAGTCTTACCAGCCACATCTCGGCACACACGTCACAAACTGTGGCTGCTCCCTTCCGGGCCTGACCAGGTTCGCCTGCTAGTGTTGCGAGAGGACCAATAAGACTACCATTGAGGGCCTTGGTTGGCGCGGGAAGGATTATCTCTACTTTTGCCCTGTTATTCAAGGGATAATCTAAAAAGAAAGTGCGATTGCATACTTCATATACAATCGCGACGTATTTAGCTGTTTTAGTGCGTATTAATTGTTCTCTAACTGCGCTTTTATATCACGAAGTGCTGCTTTTACTTTTTTCATGTTTTCTGGACCCATACGTAAAAGCTGTTTTTGCGCAGCAGGTAATTGCTCCCACTCCGAAAACGCATACTGATACGTCACTGAATCGCGAAGTAACGGCAAGTCACCTTCAGGCTCTGGCGTATCAAGTAATAAATCGATTGCATCGGTTAGCGTTTGATTAAACTCGTCATCGCCGTAACCAATTTCACTGTATGCATTATTTATAAGTGGCTTGTACTCTTCGTACATGCGAACGGCTTGCGCTGCACTCATACTGGTAAATATTTTCACATACGGGGTATAACGCTCGTAGCTGTTAGGGTTAATTGTGAGGATATCCCCTTCATTAACGCTAAATTTCTCTTCTGGCTGTACAACAGGCGTGTGCTTTTTAGCTACCTTACCTTTAGCTAGGTTATCTACAAATACAACACCACGGCGAATTACATCGTCGGTCACCATTAGGCTCATTACTGAGTCGCTTAGGTACTCATCCATTTTAGCAACCACAACTGCATCACTTTCGTTAAGTGTTGGTAGTGGTTTTACTTCAGGCACTGGCTCACTTGGGCTTTGTGCTGGTACTTCAAGCTCGGCTGGTTTTTCTGGCATTACAGATGGCGCGTCTACCACTGGGTCATTCTCGGGTTTAAGCTCCATCATAGGTTGCTCTTTAACTGCGGGCTCTACCTCAGTGCGTGTTTCTTGCTCGTCACTTGGTGTGAGCAATACGAAGGCGGCCGCACATGCTACGACTATTAAAATAATAACGGCGAAAAGAATATTGTTATTAGGTGGACGTTTTTGAACATCTGATGCTTCTGGTTTATCTGACATACGAACTCCATAAAAATTAAAATGCGATATCACTTAGAGTACGCTAAGTGGATTAAATTCATTCTTACACAAATACTATGACATTTTATAATACGGCAATTATAGCAAAGTAAGTTACCTACTAAATTGGGTGATTAAATAATGTAATAAGCATTAGGGCAGTTATCCTTTGATTCTTCTAGCTTAAAGACTTACAGTTAATAAATAAAGTAAAGACGTAGAACAGTTTAACCACCAATATGAAAATCAAGCAAGTTGATCCACAAAAACCTAAAACTGCCTTATTACTTACAGGTGGTGGCGCACGAGCTGCTTATCAAGTCGGTGTGCTAAAAGCGCTAGCTCATAGTATGCCTCGTACTGCTCCATTGCCATTTAGAGTAATAAATGGCACCTCCGCTGGCGCTATTAACTCAGCTGCATTGGCATGTTACGCTTCTTGTGCGCATTTGGCTGTACGAAAGCTTGAATCAGTTTGGAAAAACTTTTCAACCTCTATGGTCTATAAAAGTGACTTTTTAAGCGTGTTTGGTCATATTGCTCGCAATATCTTAACGAGCTTTCAGTCAGAGCATATTAACCACCCGCCAGCGAGTCTGCTAAATAACCGCCCTCTGCGTAGTTTATTAAACGAGATTTTAGATTTACACCGCATTGAGCGCAATTTACACCGTAATTATTTAGATGCGCTGTCGATTACAGCCTCAAGTTATACAACGGGTGACTCGGTTGCATTTTTTCAATCTAATACACAAACATCTTGGCAACGTGCTAAACGCGAAGGCCGCGCAACTCGTATTAATGTTGAGCACTTAATGGCATCAAGTGCCATTCCTATGGTGTTTCCAAGTGTAAATATTTATAACCATTACTTTGGTGATGGCTCTATACATCAACTTTCTCCGCTGAGTCCGTCGATTCATTTAGGCGCTGAAAAAATATTTATTATTGGGGTAGACCAACCTAAAGAATTACACCCGCCGGGTTATTCGCCACATTATCCTGGACTATCTGCTGTTGCGGGGCATTTACTAGACAGTGTATTTACCGACACTATGCAATCGGATTTAGAGCGTTTGGCTCGTGTTAACCGAACATTAGGGCTATTACCCGCTCGTGATAAACATCAAGAACTTAAACAAATAGATACCTTTGTAATTAACCCTTCGCAAAACTTTAACGCAATTGCAGCGCAGTATTACGACGATATGCCATGGGCCATTAAAGTATTGCTACGTACCATAGGTGTTAAAAAACATTCGCAATCGAGCTTAACCAGTTATCTATTGTTTGAAAAACGCTACACCCAGCATTTAATGCAAATTGGTTATGAAGACGGTATGAAAAAATTACCGGAGATACGCAAGTTTTTAGAACTAGATTAAGCCCAAACAGAAACGTTATTCTATTCCGTCGAGCAGGTAGTGCTCTACCCGCTCAACACGCCTTGGTTTACCTTGTAACACTAAAACGTCATTAGCCAATAAGATTGTTTGTGCTGATGGCGTGTCTATTTCGGCCCCTTCTCTGCGCAGTGCTTTTACCAGTACTCGACGCTTTTCTAAATTTAGATTTTCGATTGTTTTATTAACTGCATAAGCTTTATCAGGCAGAGCAACTACATGTAAGTACTCTAACCGGTCACTTGATGTATCTTCGTTATCTTTAAAATAGCCTGCATAAAAGCTTTGCATTAACGGATAACGATTACGACGCTCTTTACTTACTCTGCGCACAATACGCGTCATCGGTACTCCCGACATAGACAACACATGCGACACGAGCATTAAGCTTGCCTCTAACGACTCAGGTACTACTTCGGTTACACCTAGCTCTTTTAAATAATCTAGCTGGCTATCGTCACGGGTACGAATGAGTATTTTAACATTGGGTGCTATTTGCTTTATGGCATCAATAACAACTTGTGCATGATCAAACTCTGTAAAAGTAATAATAACCAAGCGAGCTCGCTCTACTCCTGCGCACTTTAAAATATCTTTTTGTTTAACATAGCCAAATATGACAGGCTCACCCGCCGCTTTGCCTTCTTGTACTAAAATTGGGTTACTTTCAATCGCAACATAGTCAATTGCTTCGGGCTTTAAAAAACGCGCTATAGTTTGCCCAACTCGCGAAAAACCACAAATAACAACATGGTCGCTATAAAGCGTACTACTTTGTGGCTCACTCTCGAGCGCCAAACTTGGGCGATCGAGTATGCCTAAACGCTTTAAAATTACTGGCGTTTTATCAATCAAAAATGGAGTAAATGCCATTGAAAGCACACCAAGGGCAATTAAAAATGAAGCTTGCTCTGAGTTTAATAATTGATGCTGGCCAGCAAGTGCAATAAGTACAAAGCCAAACTCCCCCATTTGCCACAGCATAATGCCACAGGCGAGTGAATCTTGGTTTCGCTCATGCATTAGCCGCGCGCTAAAGGCTACCACTACAATTTTTAATACCAGTAAACCCAGCAAGGCACCAATAATTATTATGATATGCCCTAGTACAAATAAAATATCTAGCTGCATACCAACAGTAACAAAAAATAGCCCCATTAAAATATCGCGAAATGGGCGTATATCGGCCTCTAACTGATGCCTGTAATGGCTCTCACCTAACATCATTCCGGCTAAAAAAGCACCTAGCGCCATAGACAAGCCAAACATATACGTTAAAAAACCTGCAAACAACGCGACTAATATGGTGGTAAGTACAAATAACTCATCGGTTCGTACTTGCGCTATTTCTTTAAACACAATGGGCAATACCCACTTACCAATTGCCCAAAGAAGCACACATACAAATGCGCCTTTACTTAGGGCAAACGCTAAAGCCCAGCCAATACTTTGAGAGTCACTTGATGCAAATAAAGGAAGTATTATTAATAGAGGAACGACAGCAATATCTTGAAAAAGTAGAACACCAACAGCCAATTGCCCACGGCGCTGATTAAGCTCACCCGTTTCTTTTAATAGCTTAACAACCACAGCAGTTGAAGAAAGCGCCATAATTGTGCCAATGGTAAAGCTGGTGAGTAATGAAAAGTTTAAGCAATATAGAATAATAATGAAGAGTAAACTGGTTATACCTACTTGTAATGAGCCCAAACCAAATACTAGATTTCGCATTGCCATTAGCCGAGAAACAGAAAATTCTAGCCCTAAACTAAATAACAAAAATACAATGCCCAATTCAGCCACAAACTCTATTTCGTGAGATTGTGTAAGCCAACCAATACCATGACTACCGGCTAAAACCCCCGTTGCTAGGTACGCTAAAATAGGCGGCAAGCCAATGCGCTTAAAAAACCACACAAAAAGAACTGCCGCGACTAATAAGCCAAAAATTTGAGCATTAATACTTTGCAAATGCAGCCTCGCGTTTAAATTAAACTAGTAGCTTGTAAGTAAATATAACAACCATATGTTTTTCATGCAATTTTAAAATATGGCACAAAAATAGCTTAGTTATTGCAAAGTAACACCCTCGGGGGAGAATTTAATGGAAAACGTCCATATTTTGACGCAGCGTGTGTCTGGTCGCAGTGATTTTTTGCCGTTTTCAGCTGAACATTCGCCAACAAATGAAATAACTGAAACGCATGAACTCGTCGCAGAGCTACAAACAAGCTTAGTGATCGAGGATGTTCTGGCTATTTACGCTAAATTTGCAAAACAATTGCTCAATTTTTCTGGATTGCAGTTTCAATCAACTTTAGGTACTGCTCAAACATCACAAAGTGATACAAGTAGTACACCCTATATTTTTGATTTAGCGATTAATAAAGACCACTTAGGGCAGCTAATCTATTTTAGTAAATTCCCGCTTGGTCACGCAATTGAGAAAAAATTACATACATTACATACTGCGTTGGTTTATCCACTTCGTAATGCGATGATGTATAACCGCGTACTAAAGCTTGCCACAAAGGATGCGTTAACCGGTTTAAATAATCGTAGTCAATTTAATGACTTTTTACTTCAAAAGCTTGAAAACTGTCGCCGTTATCAACGTCCATTTAGTTTAATGTTGCTTGATTTGGATAACTTTAAACAAGTTAACGACAACTTCGGCCATAAAATTGGTGACGATACACTTAAAGAATTTTCAAAAGTACTGTGTAGTAGTATACGCGGCACTGATTCGGTATTTAGATTTGGTGGTGATGAGTTTGCTTTACTTATTGAAGACCCTGAGTTTACAACTAATAAAGTGATTGCTGAGCGTATAATGTGCTTAGTAAGAAAATCGCCATTAATGTCTAAGTATAAAGTAACAACCAGTATTGGTTTTACTTTAGCTAACAGCCAAGATTGCGAAACTGAGATATTTGCTCGAGTAGATAAAGGTTTATACAAAGCAAAGGCATCAGGTAGAAACTGCGCAAAAGCATATTAGCCTTTACTTAACTGCATTAAATAAAAAAGCCTAGCTTCCCCCGCTAGGCTTTGCACTTACCAATTTATAAATAAACAACGCAGCACAAAAACCAAAAAAGAACCCGCTAATTAAATTAAGTAATGCAGTAATAGTCGCAAGCGGTGTAAATAATACTAAAAGCAGTGGCAGGCTCACGCCTAAAATAAAAAACAATCCACCTTTACCTAACCAATAAGCTAATAAAAGTACTGCAGATGCAATCCCACCAGCGACTGCATAACCTAACGTAACTATATTTAACTCAAGTAAAACATTAGCGATAACAGCAATAAGCGCTGTTATTAGCATACCCATTGGCGCTTTTGTTACTAACGATAAGCCAACATGCGGCTGTTTACTCATTTATTTACACTCCCAAACAATACCATTTTCATCAACATGCTTAGCACTTATAAAATAACCAACCACTTGAACTAATTCATCATTATAAAAAATAAGTGGCACACTGGCGCGTAGCCACGGCGCTATTTTTGCATCTTTAAACCAATGCTTAACTGTATTACTACCAGGCTTTTTAAATGGTTTAATACGTGCGCTATTACAATTAAAGCGCACTATTACTTGCTCATTTGAGTGTGGAGGTCTTACTCCAAAACCAATGCTTTTAATTAATAAGCGCCCGTCTGCAAGTTTTAGCTGCGAATGATTCAGCTCAATATCAGTTAATACTTCGCTTGGTGTTACAAAATACAAATAACCTTGATGGCGACGTATTTGCCCATCGAGCAAATCAATACGCATTTGTGCGTCGTTTTTTGCGCACATTGCTTGATTAATAATTTGCTCAAGCTGCTTTTGCGATGGCATGACTTGTGTAAATAATGCAAGCCACGCACGTACTATATTTGCAATACGCGCTGAGCTGTATTCACTTATTTGGCTAATGCACAGTGCTTGGTGCTCGTTAATACACTTATTTAAATCAAGCTGAGTGTACTCATCAAGTAGTGTTTGCTGCTGTTGTAGTAGCTCAATACTTCGTGCTGTACATTGTTCAAACCCAGTAAAGCGCTCGGCTAACACAGGTACTATTTTTGAGCGTAAAAAGTTACGGTCAAAACTTTCATCTGTATTTGAGTCATCAGTTATGTGGTTAATACTAAAGCGCGCTGCAAACGCTTCTATATCGCTTCGCTTTACGTTTAACAATGGCCTAAAACATGCACGGCCACTTTGCAGAAAACGCGCTTGGTGCATGGCGCCAAGCCCTTTTAAACCCGAGCCACGCTTTAAGCGCAGTAAAAACGTTTCTACTTGGTCGTTTAAATGTTGGCCCAATAAAACAATGCTGCCTTGTGGGCTTAGCTCATCAAGTGCTTTGTAACGTGCATCGCGAGCTTGGGCTTCAAGGCTCGTACGCGACTGCTGCTCAATTACAACTTTTGCGACTTTAAAAGGCACATCAAGCTCAATACATACATTCTTGCAAAAGCGTTGCCAGTCATCAGCATACTGGCTCAAGCCATGGTGAACATAAATAGCCGATACATCAATTGCAGGATTATCGGCTCTTAAAGCACGCATTAAATGCAGCAACACCACAGAATCAACACCACCAGAAAGCGCCACAGTAAAAACAGTGTTACCTTGCTCAATATAGCTATTTAGTGATTTTTTTAATTGCTGATAAATTGCTGTTGTATGCATATGGCCGCACTTTTATATAAAAACTCTGAACATTTTAAAGCAAAAAAGCCGCATAAGCGGCTTTTTTAACAATTAATGTGTTTAGCAATAACCAAACGACATTAAACGTTTGTAACGTTGATCAAGCATTTCTTCAAGCGTAAGCGCTTGTAAGTCTGCTAGGTCACGCTTAAGGCGTACTTTTAAGTTACGTGCCATAGCATCGTAATTACGATGTGCACCACCTAGTGGCTCATCAACTAAGTTGTTGATTAAGTCTAGCTCTTTAACGCGCTCTGCAGTTACACCCATTGCTTCTGCTGCAAGCGGTGCTTTGTCAGCGCTTTTCCAAAGAATAGACGCACAACCTTCAGGCGAAATTACAGAATAAGTGCTGTACTGCAACATGTTAACTCTGTCGCCAACACCAATTGCTAATGCACCACCTGAACCGCCTTCACCAATAACCGTACATATTGTCGGCACTTTAAGTGACGCCATTACTTTTAAGTTACGTGCGATTGCTTCAGATTGACCACGTTCTTCAGCGCCAACACCTGGGTATGCACCTGGTGTGTCAATAAAGGTCATGATTGGCATTTTAAAACGCTCAGCCATTTCCATTAAGCGTAATGCTTTACGGTAACCTTCTGGCTTTGGCATACCAAAGTTACGTTTAATTTTTTCAGCAGTATCA
This sequence comes from Pseudoalteromonas sp. Z9A6, assembly GCF_011378805.1. Lineage (NCBI taxonomy): Bacteria > Pseudomonadati > Pseudomonadota > Gammaproteobacteria > Alteromonadales > Pseudoalteromonadaceae > Pseudoalteromonas > Pseudoalteromonas sp. Z9A6. The sequence continues at coordinate 46,138 of NZ_WTKZ01000007.1, read as the reverse complement.
CGACCTTTTTGTTGGCCAATAACCATTACTGGTTCGCCATCTAAACGCGCAATGCCACCTAAAATAGCTGGATCGTTAGCAAAAGTACGATCGCCAGCAAACTCGTCAAATTCCGTGAAAATGCGCTCGATATAATCTCGAGTGTAAGGACGCAACGGATGACGTGCTAACTGTGATACTTGCCAAGCGCCTAAATTAGAAAAAATCTCCTGTTTTTGTTTGGCACTTTTTTCTTTTAATTTGCTGACTTCCTCTTCTAACTCAAGGTCTAATTCGCCAGCGCGGCTGATACTTTGTAATTCTTCAATTTTTGCTTCTAATTCTGCAATTGGAAGCTCAAAATCAAGATAATTGAGGCTCATGCTCTAAACTACCTAATTAGTTAAATTCTAGTTCTACATCTTGCGCAGCCATTAGTGATAACTTATGGATTAAGTCGTCACTTGGCGTAACACACCATTCGATCCCAAGAGTTAATTGCGCCAACGCATCTGGACGTTGGTAATAAACCTTGATCGGACACGTTCCCATTTTATAGGGTTCGAGTACTTTTTGTAATTTATCGAAGAAACCTGCCTCGATTTGCACCATGTTCAGCGTCATTTTAATCGCTTTAATACGCTTTTCACGCGCTTGAGCAATGGTGTTTATTTCTCTGGCGGTCATTGTAATACCACCGGAGAAGTTATCAAAGCTGACCTGTCCAGATATTACCAGGATATTGTTAACTTGGAGCATATCTTGGTACTTTTCAAACTCGTCTGAATACAAGCGTACATCAATCCGTGCACTCTTGTCATCTAAAGTTACTAAGGCCCAACGATTTCCTTTTTTATTAATTAATACTCTAGAAGCAATAACTAAACCAGCTGCCGTTGCAAACACATCACGATTAGTTGGCTGTAAATCAACTATTTTTCCGCTAGTGTAATGCCTAAGCTCACGGCGGTACTGATTTATTGGATGCCCAGTTAAATAAAGGCCTAGCGTCTCTTTTTCGCCATCTAACCACTCGTTATCAGTAAGCCCTGTGGCTTTAATAAAAGCTTGTTCAACTTCATCAGGCTCAGTGGCTAATAAACCAAATAAGTCACTTTGTCCTAATTGCTCAGCTTTGTTGTGTTGATCGGCCGCACGCATAGCATCTTTTAAACTGGCTAGTAATGTAGCACGCCCAGATTGGGTTTTCTCTGGTCCTAATTGATCCAAAGCACCTGCGTAAATTAATTTTTCAGTAACACGTTTATTTAAGCGTTTTAAATCAACACGGGCACAAAAATCAAATAAATCTTTAAATGGGCCGCCTTTTGCACGCGCTTCTAAAATTGCTTCAACCGGAGCCTCACCTACGCCTTTTATCGCGCCAATGCCGTAAACAATTTCACCTTCAAGGTTTACTGTAAACTTAAACTCACCTGCATTTACGTCTGGTGGTAATAAGGTGAGCTTCATGTTTTCACATTCATCCACCAAAATAACTATTTTGTCGGTGTTATCCATATCGGCCGACATTACCGCAGCCATAAACTCTGCAGGATGATGCGTTTTCATCCACAATGTTTGATACGATACGAGTGCGTAAGCTGCTGAGTGAGATTTGTTAAAACCGTAACCTGCGAACTTTTCTACCAAGTCGAAGATTTTTATCGCAAGCTCGCCGTCAATGCCGTTATTTCTTGCGCCATCTTCAAATGTTGAACGCTGCTTTGCCATTTCTTCGGGTTTTTTCTTACCCATAGCACGACGCAGCATGTCGGCGCCACCTAGCGTGTAACCTGCCAGTACTTGCGCAATTTGCATTACTTGTTCTTGATACAAAATAATGCCGTAGGTTGGATCAAGTATTGGTTTTAAGCTTTCGTGCTGATACTGCGCATCTGGGTATGAGATTTCTTCGCGGCCCAGTTTTCGGTCGATAAAGTTATCTACCATGCCTGATTGCAGTGGACCTGGTCGGAACAAAGCCACAAGTGCAATCATATCTTCAAAGCAGTCGGGCTTAAGGCGGCGTACTAAGTCTTTCATACCACGCGACTCTAGCTGGAATACAGCGGTCGTTTCAGCGCGAAGTAACAACTCAATACTTTTTTTATCATCCAGTGGAATGGTGTTTATATCAACGGGGTCTTTACCTTGGCGCTTCATGCGCACATTGGTCATATCGACCGCCCACTGCAATATAGTCAGTGTACGTAAACCCAAGAAATCGAACTTAACTAAGCCGGCTGTTTCTACATCGTTTTTATCAAACTGTGTTACTGGAAACTTACCTTCGTCATCGCAATAAAGCGCAGCGAAGTCGGTAATAGTGGTTGGCGATATTACTACGCCACCCGCATGTTTACCGGCATTACGTGTACACCCTTCAAGGATGCGACACATGTCGATTAAGTCTTTTACCTCATTGTCGCCATCGTAGGCTTCTTGCAAGCGCGGTTCTACATCAAACGCTTTGGCAAGTGTCATCCCGGGGTCACCCGGAATCAATTTTGAAATTCGGTCAACAAACCCGTAAGGATGGCCAAGCACTCGCCCTACATCGCGTATTACCGCCTTTGCAGCCATGGTACCAAAGGTAATAATTTGCGAAACCGCATCTCGACCATACAAAGCCGACACGTGATCAATTACTTCGTCTCGTCTATCCATACAAAAATCGACGTCGAAATCGGGCATTGATACACGTTCAGGGTTTAAGAATCGCTCAAAGAGTAAGTCAAACTCAAGTGGATCAAGGTCGGTAATTTTAAGCGCGTACGCAACTAACGAACCCGCACCTGAACCACGACCAGGTCCAACTGGAATATTATTATCTTTACTCCACTGAATAAACTCCATTACGATTAAGAAGTAACCTGGGAATCCCATTTGGTTGATTACACCGAGCTCAATTGCAAGACGCTCATCGTATTCAACACGTTTTACTTTTCTATCTTCTTCGTCGGGGAATAAAAACTGTAGTCGCTCTTCTAGGCCGTCTTGTGACACTTTAACTAAAAAGTCTTCAATTTTAAGCGAGCCGGTTGGGTAATCAGGTAAAAAGTAAGTACCTAATTGCACAGTTACATTACAACGCTTAGCGATTTCTACGGTATTTTGTAGGGCTTCTGGAATATCGCTAAACAACTCAGCCATTTGCTCAGGTGTTTTTAGATATTGTTCTTCAGAGAACCGTTTAGGGCGGCGCTTATCATCGAGCGTGTAACCGTCAAAAATAGCAACACGAATTTCGTGCGCTTCAAAGTTTTCGGGCTTTAAAAACACCACTTCGTTGGTGGCTACAACCGGTAGCTGCTCTTTAGCAGCAAGCTCTACCGCCATGTGTAAGTAATCTTCTTCAAGCGGTCGGTTGGTGCGAACAAGCTCTAGGTAGTAGTTATCGCTAAAATGCTGCTTATAAAAACTAACAACCGATTCAATTACAGTCGGATTATTTTTTAATAACGCTTTACCTAAGTCACCGTCTTTAGCGCCTGAGAGAATAATTAAGCCTGCTTTTAGCTCAACTAACCACTCGCGGTCAATCACAGGGCGATGAAATACATGCCCACGCTGATACGCTTTAGATATTAATAAGGTAATGTTTTTATAGCCGTCGTTGTCTTTGGCTAATATGGTTAAGCGGCTTGGCTCATCAGGAAACTCTGGGCTACGAACCCAAAAGTCAGCACCCACTATAGGTTTAATACCTGCATTATGCGTGGCGCCATAAAAACGCACTAAACCACAAAAGTTCATTTGATCAGTAATTGCAATGGCTGGCATTTGCAGCTCTTGCGCTTTTGCGACTATTGGCTTTGTTTTAGCAAGGCCATCAACCATCGAAAAGTCTGAATGAACTCTTAAATGAACAAAATCAGGAGCAGCCATGCTTAGCCCTCACCATTGGCTTGCGCCAAAACGCGCTGCACAGGTTTAAAGCTTTTACGATGCTCGTCAATTGCACCGTACTGTTCAAGCGCTGCAAAGTGCGCTTTAGTGGGATACCCTTTGTGCCCTGCAAAACCATATTCTGGGTGGCGTTTATCAAGCTCAAGCATTTCGTCATCGCGCGCTACTTTAGCTAAAATAGACGCTGCTGAAATTTCGGCCACTAAGCTATCACCTTTAACAACAGCTTGTGCTGGCATAGTGAGTTTTGGCAATCGATTACCATCTATAAATACAAATTCAGGTTGTGTGCTTAATGCCTCCACTGCGCGACTCATGGCAAGCATCGTTGCGTGCAAAATATTTAACTCATCAATTTCTGTTGGACTGCAGCGTCCATACGCGTAGCACAATGCTTTTTCTTTTATTTCAATTGCAAGTGCTTGGCGTTTTTTATCCGTTAGTTTTTTAGAATCTGCTAAGCCTGCAATTGGTTTAGTGGGATCTAAAATGACGGCGGCAGTGACTACATCACCAACAAGCGGGCCGCGCCCTACTTCATCTACACCAGCAATTAAGGATACATTGGGTCTATCAATTTGCATTTATTAACTCCGCCACAGCATTGGCTGCTTGTTCACTGGCATTTAATCTAATTTTTTCGTGAATAGCTAAAAAGCGTGCTTTTAGCTCTTTGTTATCTGTGTTGAGCATAGGGGTAAGTGCGTTTGTTAAGTTAGTCACATTACACTCGGTTTGTAAAAACTCAGGCACAAGCTCTTCGTCGGCTAATAAATTAGGCAGCGAAAAGTACTTAATATTAAACGTAAATAAAGTTTTAAAAATCCAATAGCTCAAAGGCTTTATTTTATAGCCCACAACCATTGGCTTTTTATAAAGCATGCCTTCGAGTGTTGCAGTGCCCGAGGCTAATAAAATAGCATCAGCAGCTTGCATCGCTAATTTAGATTGCCCATCAAGCAGGTTAACATTAAGTTTCGGTGCGGTAGCGTTTAATATATCACTAAACTGCGCTTTGCGTTTTACGTTAACCAACGGCACCACAATTTTAAGGTTGGGGTTTTTAGCTTGCAGCTCTGCGGCTGTTTTAATGTAAGTTTCGCTTAGTAAACCAACTTCTGAGCCTCGGCTACCAGGAAGTAACGCCAGTACTTTGTCATCAAGGCTTAAGCCGAGTTCTGCACGTGCTTTAGTATCGTCGTGCTCAAGTGCAATGTCGTCAGCCAAGGTATGTCCTACAAATGTACATGGCACTTGGTGTTTATCGTAAAACTCTTTTTCAAATGGCAGTAACGCAAGCACTAAGTTAGTGGCTGCACTTATTGTATGTATACGCTTTTCGCGCCACGCCCAAACAGATGGACTTACATACTGTACTGTTTTAATGCCCGCATCTTTAAGTGGCTTTTCAACGCGTAAGTTAAAATCGGGTGCATCAATACCAATAAATACATCAGGTGGGTTATCTACAAAATGCTGCACGAGTTGTTTACGTATTTTAAGCAAACGCGGCAAACGCCCTAGCACCTCAACAAGCCCCATTACCGAAAGCTCATCCATGTCGTAAAGTGTTTTACAGCCCTGCGCTTGCATTTTAGGTCCTGCTATTCCTTCAAAAATGGCGTCCGGAAAATGTTTTTTAAGGGCTTTAATTAAACCTTCACCTAAAATATCGCCCGACAGTTCACCTGCCACAATACCAATTCGTAGTTGTTTTTTATCTTTATTCATTTGATTTTATTTCACAAGTAAACCAGGCGTTCATGCTTGTTAGTTTACCGTGTTTTACTGTTTGGTTAAACGCTTTAAATAACTGGTTTTTTATCACGTAAGTTAAGGCTTTATGTTGTTTGTTTTTAATACTGATGTAGCATAGGAAATATATATTAAGTTTTACTAATATGTATGTTGACAAAAATTGCACAAAAGTAAATACTATTACAAACTTTCAGTAATTACTGAAAGTTCATTAAACCTTAACTTTGCCAATTAAATGTTGCCCTGTTAATCCGTCACTCTCAAGGAGCCAATAATGATAGATGAAACCTTTGTGGATCTATCGCGATTACAGTTTGCTGTTACCGCTCTCTTTCATTTCTTATTCGTACCGTTAACGATAGGTATGACCTGGATTTTAGTTATTATGGAATCGGTTTATGTTATGACCGGTCGCGAAATTTATCGTGATATGACTAAGTTTTGGGGAAAATTGTTTGGTATTAACTTTGCAATTGGTGTGGCGACAGGCCTTACCATGGAATTTGAGTTTGGTACTAACTGGTCTTATTACTCCCATTACGTAGGTGATGTTTTTGGGGCTCCCCTGGCAATTGAAGGTTTAATGGCATTCTTTTTAGAATCGACCTTTGTAGGTATGTTCTTTTTAGGCTGGGACAGACTCTCTAAACGCCAACATTTAGGTGCAACCTTTTTAATGGCCATTGGTACTAACATGTCGGCGCTGTGGATTTTGATTGCCAACGGTTGGATGCAAAACCCAGTAGGTGCTGAATTTAACTATCAAACCATGCGCATGGAAATGACCAGCTTTGCTGAGCTTGTGTTTAATCCTGTAGCACAAGTTAAGTTTATTCATACCGTATCAGCAGGTTATGTAGCTGCATCTATGTTTGTACTGGGCATAAGTAGTTGGTACATATTAAAAGGTCGTGATTTAGCGTTTGCTAAACGTTCTTTTTCGGTCGCATCGGGCTTTGGTTTAGCATCAATTTTATGTGTAATTTTACTCGGTGACGAATCAGGCTACGAAGTAGGCGAAGTCCAAAAAGTGAAACTTGCCACAATTGAAGCCGAATGGCACACAGAAGAAGCTCCGGCTGCGTTTACCGCATTTGGTTTTCCTGATTCAGAAGAGCAAGTAACACATGCGGCGGTTAAAATACCTTACGCACTTGGGTTAATTGCTACGCGCTCACTAGATGAGCAAGTAACGGGTATTAACGACCTAGAAAAACAACATGAAGTACGTATTCGCAACGGTATGATTGCTTATGAATACCTTACAAAACTCAGAAACGGTGAAGATACGCCAGATAATATTGCCAAATTTAATACTCTAAAAGATGATTTAGGGTATGGCTTGCTACTTAAGCGCTACACACCTGATGTTGTAGATGCTACTGAAGAACAAATTCAAAAAGCTGTTAAAGACTCTTTTCCTAAAGTAGGCCCTATGTTTTGGTCATTTAGGATTATGGTTGCCTGTGGTGTGGCCATGCTAGGTGTATTTATATTGGCATTTTACTACAACGCACACCGCGTTATTGAGCAAAAACGCTGGTTGTTATGGGCTGCCGTATTGAGTATTCCACTACCTTGGATAGCGATTGAGTTTGGCTGGATTGTTGCCGAGTATGGTCGTCAACCTTGGGCTATATCTGAAATACTGCCGACCTTTTTAGCCACGTCGTCACTAACAGTAAACGATATTTTAATTAGCTTAACTGGGTTTATTGTTTTCTATACTGGTTTAGCCATTGTTGAAGGCTGGCTGATGATCCGCTTTGTTAAGCAAGGACCAAGCTCGCTTCATACTGGTAAGTATCATTTTGAATTACCAAACAAAGCTGAGAAAACTGAAGGAGAGCAATCATGATTTTTGATTATGAAACATTAAAAATGCTTTGGTGGTTGATCATTGGTGTGCTGCTTATTGGCTTTGCTATTACCGATGGCATGGATATGGGCGTTGCTATGTTGCTTCGCCTAGTTGGTAAAACAGATTCAGAGCGCCGTACGGTAATTAATACCATTGGTCCACACTGGGATGGTAACCAAGTATGGTTTATTACCGCAGGTGGCGCGTTATTTGCAGCGTGGCCTATGGTTTATGCAGCTGCATTTTCGGGCTTTTACTTTGCCATGATGCTAGTACTATTTGCTCTATTTTTTAGACCACTAGGGTTTGATTACCGCAGTAAAGTAGACTCAAAACGCTGGCGTAATAACTGGGATTGGGGTCTGCTTGCAGGCAGCGCAATTCCAGCATTAGTTTTTGGTGTAGCTTTTGGTAACTTATTTTTAGGCGTACCATTTAATATTGATAACTTAATGCGTGTTAGCTACCAAGGTTCATTTTTTGGTTTACTTAACCCGTTTGGTTTGCTTGCTGGTTTAGTGAGTATCACTATGCTAATTGCTCATGCTGGTATGTGGTTACAGCTTCGTACAGCTGATGCAGTAGCAGAACGCTCAGGGCAATATGGTCGTTATTCACTGATTGTGTTTATTATACTGTTTGCAGGCGCTGGTTTTTGGGTTGCTAATTTAACGGGTTACCAAATTGTATCTATGCCTGATACACAAAGTCATGCAGATCCATTAGCTAAAGTAGTAACAACAGCCCAAGGCGCGTGGCTTAGCAATTACAGTGAACGCCCATGGACTATGACCTTTCCTATTTTAGCGTTTGTAATGGCACTAAGTGCGCTATTGTTTTCTAAATCGAACAAACCAGCACTTGGACTTATTTCAACAAGCTTAATGTTAATTGGCGTGATTATGACGGCCGGTGTTTCACTGTTCCCATTTATTATGCCATCAAGCAACAATCCAAATATTAGCTTAACAATTTGGGATGCGGTATCGAGCCATAAAACGCTCAATGTAATGTTTGTTGCAGTGTGTATTTTTGTTCCACTTATTTTAACTTACACCACCTGGTGTTATGTAAAAATGTGGCGCAGAGTAACGGTTGAAGAAATTGAAAACAACACTCACGGTAGCTACTAAGGAGACTAAACTATGTGGTATTTCGCTTGGATTTTAGGTGTACTTTTGGCCTGTACCTTAGGTGTAATAAATGTAATGTGGTACGAATTTCATCAAAATAAAAACAGCATTGCTGATGATGAACAAGCCATGCACGATTTATTAAACGATGCTAACAACACAAAAGATGACGACTAACCCCCGACCAGATCGCGCGCAGCAGCAATCACTGCGCGCTTTTTTAAAGCGTCAAAGTAAACCCGCTGCAGTGTGGTTAAAGTTAAGCATAGCACTGGGTACCTTTAACGCATTACTGATGATTGCAGGTGCTTATTTACTTGCGCAAACTATTCACAACGTTATGTTTGAAGGTAATAATTTAGCCCAAGTTACTCATTTATTATGGCCCTTAGCAGGCATTATTTTATTGCGCGCGGTGTTTTTAGCGTTAAGCGAACGCTTGAGTGCATATGCTGCACTTAAAATAAAATCGGCTATGCGCCAAACACTTCTAAATAAGCTCAGCTTACTTGGGCCAAGCTATATAGAACAACACGGCCAAGGCGCTACATTAAATACCCTACATAATGGCGTAGAAGCACTCCACGACTATTATGCTAAATACCTACCTGGTGCTGCTTACAGCGCGCTTATTCCGCTGGCAATATTAGTTGTTATTTTTCCGACAGATTATAAAGCTGGGCTGATATTTTTATTAACCGCCCCGCTCATTCCTTTTTTCATGATTTTAGTAGGCTCAAAAGCCGAAGCTTTAAACCAAAAACGCTGGAAGCAACTTGCTGTACTGGGCAATTACTTTTTTGACCGCGTACAAGGTTTAACTCAACTCAAGCTATTTAATGCAACACGTACCGAGCTTAAACAAATAGCTAAAATTTCAGATGATTTTAGACACGCTACACTCGATGTTTTAAAAATCGCGTTTTTATCATCATTTGCACTTGAGTTTTTAGCCACCATTAGCGTGGCATTAGTCGCAGTAATTATTGGTTTTAGACTGTTTTTTGGCACTCTTGATTTTGCTACTGGCTTTGTGGTGCTACTTTTAGCGCCTGAATTTTATTTACCACTGCGCCAGCTAGGTAGCCATTACCATGCACGTTTACAAGGCATTAGTGCCGCTGCCGATATGGTTGCGATTTTAAATGCACCACTGCCAAGTGACGAAAATGCGTCAGTGACTACAAGCTCGCCTGAAAACAATTTAACTTTAAATGCAATTAACTCCATAAGTATTACCGACCTCAATTTTATATACCCAGATAGTAACGAAGGGATTAAAAATATAAATTTAACATTGCCAAATAAAGGCTTAATTGCAGTTGTGGGCAGTAGTGGCTCAGGTAAAAGTACGTTGTTTGATTGCTTATTAGGGTTTCACCCTGAGGTGATTAACAACCTATCTATTAATGATCAGAGTTTAAGTACAACCGATATTACTTACTTGCAAAATAATATTGCATGGATACCACAACAAGCGACGCTATTTTACGACACCATTGCTGCCAACATTAAATTGGCCAAACCCACTGCCACACAGCAAGAGCTTGAACACGCGGCAAAACAAGCTGGTGTGCTTGAATTTATTAATACCCTACCCGATGGTTTTAACACGCTGATAGGTGAGCAAGGCGAAGGGCTTTCTGGCGGTCAAAAACAACGTATTGCACTGGCTCGCGCATTTATAAAACAAGCACCAGTCTTAGTGCTTGATGAGCCCACTGCGCACCTTGATAGCCAAACAGAGCTGCTTATTCAAGATGCTATTAATGAATATGCTAAAAACAACTTAGTGTTAGTTATTGCCCATAGATTAAATACCGTTAAACATGCCAGCAATATCATTGTGATGCACGATGGAAAAATAGCTGAGCAAGGTCACTTTGAAACACTTGCAGCGCAAAATGGTGCATTTGCTGACTTACTAAAAACGGCTGAACAAGGGGTGGCGCATGCGTAATTTTATTCGCTTATTAAAGCTTTGTGCTCCTCATTACAAAGCTATGCTATTGGGTACATTTTTAGCGACGATTACGGTATTAGCTAATGTGGGTTTATTGGCTATATCTGGTTGGTTTTTAGCATCAATGGCCGCTGCAGGTATTGCAGGCGTGCAAATGAATTATTTTACTCCTGCCGGCACGATTCGTTTTTTAGCAATTGTGCGAACAGCATCGCGCTATGGCGAACGCCTAGTTACTCATAACGCCACGTTTTTATTACTAAGTGAAATACGTACCAATGTCTTTACAACGTTAAGTAAGCTTAACAATGTTGATTTAGCAATGAGCCGCAGCGCTGATTTAGTTAACCGATTACAAAACGATGTAGACGCACTCGATAAATTTTATTTAAACGTTTTACTTCCTATGCTGGTCGCTCTTTTAAGTGTGCCAATCATCGTGCTGTTTATGTCGGCCTATAATGGCAACGTCGCCCTTATTTGCTTTACTGGCATTATACTTATTGGTGTGGTTATACCTGCCCTACTCAGCGCAAAGCTCACTAAAAACAGCCATAAAGAAACACAACTGAGTGCACAACTTCGCTCTGAGCTTTCAGATACACTTACAGGCCTTAGAGAGCTTAGTATTTATCAAGCCCGTTCGCAGCAACTTAATAAGTGCGACGAATTAAGCGAGCAGTACAATCAGCAATTATTTATTCGCCACAAAGCACTGGCAAACTCAGATGGATTAAGCTTGTTGGTTGTTCAATTAGCCATGCTTGCTAGCATAGTAACCATTGTCCCACTGGTTTACGCAAGCAGTATGGTAAATGTAGAACTTGCTATGTTAAGTTTGTTTGTACTGGCAAGCTTTGAAAGCGTATTACTACTACCCAACGCGTTTATAGAGCTTCCAAGTGTTTTAAAAGCAGCAGAGCGATTGTTTACACTTGAAGATAAAGCAGCTAGTTCGCAAATTGAAAGTAAACATGTAGACATTGATGAAAACTTTAGCGCGCAAAATCACACGTTAGTACTTAACAATATTAGCTACCAATATGGTGAACAAACAGCGCTAACTAATATCAGTTTTGAACTAATGCCTCAGCAAAAGGTAGCAATTGTAGGTAGAAGCGGCAGCGGTAAAACGACGCTTGTAAATTTACTTACTGGTTTATGGCCTTTGCAACAAGGCAGCATAACGCTAAACAATCAAAATAGCGTTGTTGACTTACATTCGTTAAATAATGATATACGCGCAAATGTTATAAATATACTCGCCCAGCAGCACCATATTTTTGATGGCACATTAAGTGAAAACTTACGTTATGCCGCGCCAAATGCAACCAAAGAGCAAATGATTGAAGCGCTCGCATTAGCTCAATTGAGCCCATGGTTTAATGAGCTAAAAGAAGGTTTAAAAACACGATTAGGCACTGGCGGGCGTAACGTGTCGCAAGGTCAATCTAGGCGTATAGCCATTGCCCAAGCATTACTTAAAAACCCTGCTATTTTAGTACTTGATGAACCAACTGAGGGTCTTGATAATCAATCTAAGCAAGGGGTAATGCAAGCAATAATGCACGTTATGAATAACGCCAGCGTGCTGACAATTACGCACGATCCTGCCCTTCTTGCTCAAATGGATAATGTTGTATGGTTAGAAGACGGCAAAGTAGTCGCACAAGGCTCTCATAAAGAGCTCAGTAGCACTTATCCCGACTATGTTGCGCTAACTACCCGGTTTTAAAACCGTTACTGATACATCAATAACGCCGACTTTAGGGTCGGCTATCTTTTTAAACATACTCTTTGATAAATCAATAATACGACCTCGCACATACGGGCCTCTATCGTTAATTCTTACCGTGACTGATTTATTATTAGCGAGGTTGGTAACAACGACCTTAGTGCCAAAGTCGAACTCTAAATGGGCTGCTGTGGCGGCCTGTTGGCTAAAGCGCTCTCCGTTGGCAGTTGTTCTCCCGTGATATTTGTCAGCATAAAAAGATGCTTTACCAACTTGAGTAACCTCTCCAGTAGATGATTTAACAATAGGTTGGCTACTACAAGCGGCTAACGCTGAAGTAATAAAAAGAGTGACAACTAACTTAGGTAAACGCATAGGATGACTTTTATTATACAAATTAGATGCATACTAACTTGAGCTCGCTGAGTATTAACTGAATTAGGTCTAAACCGTGGGCAATAAAAACCACCTTCGATTTATCATCTAGGGTGGTTTTTTATGCTTAGAGCAAAACGCGCGAATTATCTTACAATGCCGCGCTCTGAGCTTTTAACAAAGTCGACCATCAATTTCACAGCAGGGTACTTTTCGGCATCTTCACTAAGCGATTCAATCGCTTCGTCTGCACCTAAGCTTTTACGGTAAAACGCTTTGTATGCACGGCGTACAGCCATAATTTCATCACTTTCGAAACCACGACGTTTCATGCCTTCTTTATTGATAGCGGCAGGACCTGCTGGCATACCAATGGTAGTAACAAAAGGTGGTACATCTTTGTTAACACCTGAATACATACCAATAAAGGCATGTGCACCAATTTTACAAAACTGATGAACTCCCGAATTACCACCTAAGATAACCCAGTCGCCTACATGTACATGGCCGGCCACACTTGCATTGTTAGCAAAAATTACGTTATCGCCAATTACTGCATCATGTGCAACGTGTGTATAAGCCATAAATAAGTTATTACTACCAATTTTAGTAACGCCTTGGTCTTGAATTGTACCACGGTGAATAGTGGCACATTCACGGATAACATTGTTATCACCCATGATTAATGTGGTTGGCTCGTTGTTGTATTTTTTGTCTTGGCAGGCTTCGCCCACAGACGCAAACTGAAAAATATGATTGCCAGAGCCAATAGTTGATGGCCCTTTAACAACAACATGAGACTCAATAATACAGTTATCACCGATAACAACATCATTGCCAATATAACTATACGGACCAACTGAGACATTGTTGCCTAGTTTAGCGCCAGGTTCGATTATTGCTGTAGAATGGATCACTATTAAAACTCTCTTCTCGCACACATAATTTCGGCACTACATACAACTTTGCCGTCGACTCTAGCTTCTGCAGCAAACTTCCAAATGTTGCGACGTTCTTTTAAAAACTCAACATGAAGATGCATTGTATCACCTGGGATCACTGGCTGTTTAAAACGTGCGTTATCAACAGCAGCAAATAAATATAGTTCGTTTTCACTACGATTTTCTACTGTTTTAAAACCTAATAAACCCGTGGCTTGCGCCATTGATTCTAATATTAGCACACCAGGAAAAATTGGCTGATTTGGGAAATGGCCAGTAAATATAGGTTCGTTTATAGAAACATTTTTAATAGCATGTAAAGATTTGCCAGGTGTAAAATCAATAACACGATCAATTAATAGCATCGGGTAACGGTGCGGTAATAAACTTAAAATTTCTTGAATATCAAGGCTATTTAATTCGTTTGCCAAAATAGCATCCTTATTAGTGTTCAACGTTATGACTTAGCCAATGCTTCCAGCGCTTTAAGACGAGATTTCATGTCTGAAAGGTTACGCAAGTGAGCTATTGATTTACGCCATTCTTTGTTTGTTGTATGGGGCATACCAGATGAGTAAATACCTGGTTCGGTGATTGATTTTGTCACCATACTCATGCCGGTAATTATAACACCATCACATACAGACATGTGACCATTAATTGCAACCATGCCACCAATTTGACAGTTTTTACCAATGGTAACGCTTCCTGCAAGTACGGTGCAGCCCGCGATTGCGGTGCCTGAATTAACTTCAACGTTGTGCGCTATTTGACACTGATTATCGATAATAACATTGCTATGAATGATGGTATTGTCCAGTGCGCCACGATCGATTGTGGTACTTGCACCTATTTCAACTTTATTACCTATGATCACAGAGCCAAGCTGAGGTATTTTTACCCACTGCCCGCGTTCGTTCGCATAACCAAACCCATCACTACCTACAACACTATTTGCTTGAAACAAACAATCTGAACCAATTTCAACATCGTGATAAATAGTCACACTAGGCCAAAGCTTAGTGCCAGAACCTATTTTAACACATTCGCCGATAAAACTGTTCGGACCAATTTGCGCGTTGTCACCAATCACTGCATTAGCTTCAATGACTGCGTTAGCACCAATTGCGGCGCTGTCACTAACAATAGCTGTTGGATGCACCGTAGCGCTTGGATGAATACCTGTAGATGCTGATCGTGGCGTCGTATCCATAAATTGCGCTAATTTTGCGTAACTTACATACGGATTAGCAACAATAACTTTACTACCACTAAAGTACTCTGCATCGGCTTGGCTTACTATTACAGCGCTAGCTTGAGTGGTCTCAAGTTGCGTGCGATATTTTGAGTTCGCTAAAAATGCAATATGCCCAGAATGGGCATTTGCAAGTGTCGCTATTTTTTTTATTTCTAAAGCGCCATCACCCTGAAGTTCGGCGCCTAGAAGTTCCGCAATTTGCGAAAGCGTATAATTTTGCATAGAGTGATTATTTCTTACTAACAGCGGCTACAACTTTAGATGAAAGATCAGTCACTTCTTTAGGGTTAAAGTAAATTGTTGTGTCTTTTACTTTAACTTCGTCGAAGTCACCATCTTTAGCAATCTCTTCAATCGTCTTGATGATTACACCTTGAACTTTAGCAAGCTCTTGGTTTTGACGTGCTTTAATTTCTTGCTCTAAAGGACGGCCTTGTTCAGCAAGATTTTTTTGCATGCCCTGAATTTTTTCACGTAATGTATCTTTTTGAGCTTGGCTCATAGTGGTACTTTCACGTTTAAATTTTTCAGCTTCAAAACGAATATCGCCTTGTAGCTTTTCAAGCTCTTGACGGCGCTCAGCAAACTCAGTTTGTAAAGACTGTTCAATTTTAGCCATTTGAGGAATTTGCTTGTAGATTTCTTGCATGTCAACAATACCTACTTTATGTGCAAGTGCACTCGCAGAAGTACCCATCATTAAAGTTGCTAAAACTGCTACAGCTGTTGATTTAAATAATTTAGTCATAAAAAACTCCTTTAAAAAGTGTTACTAATGTTAAAGCTGATGGTTTTCGTATCGTCATCTTCTTCTTTTTGCAATGGATACGCAAAACTGATCAGCATTGGACCCATTGGAGAGATCCATTGTAATGAAAGACCGGTTGACACCCTAAAGCGCATAGGGTCTGAATAGTCATCTAATTTAGCACGCTCATCTGGTGCTAGGTTTTGGAAACGGTCTACATTAAACTCTGTATCCCATACGTTAGCAGCATCAACAAAGAAGCTCGTACGTACAGAGCTGGTATTTTCTTCATCTAAGAATGGCGTAGGAACAATTAGCTCCATACCTGCCACTGCTTTAGCATTACCACCAATACGGCCTTGTGGCACTAGAATATCAAATTCTGATGCGCCACCAATGCTACCGGTTGTAGTACCGTCTGCACCTGGCGTACCTGGAATAGACTGCGGTATACGCGATACAGCACGTGGTAATATTGTATTACGGTCAAAGCCACGTAGTTCCATTTCCGTTATACGGAAGTACTCTTGGAATGGAAGTGTTTGCTCATACCCGTTTGTAGAACCATAACCATTACCATAACCAAGTGCTGCACGCGTCGAGAATACCCAACGGTGGTCATTTGATATAGGCCAGTAAAAACGCGAATCGTAATTCAGTTTAAAGTACTGAAGATCTGAGTTAGGCGTTGTTGCTGTTAAGTTTAGAGTTTGACGCGAACCCGCTGTTGGGAATAAACCACGGTTAACGGTGATACGCGACCAACCAACACTCAGCTCATACTTAGTAAAGTCAAAGCCTGCATCTGGGTTATCTGGATCTAAGAATGTTTCACGAAGTACACGCGTTTGCTCGTACTCTGCAATATCCGAAAGCTCTTCTTTAATCCAACGGGCGCCAAAGTTAACACGATTTACAGCATCAATTGGAAAACCAATATTTGTGCCTAAACCATAACTTTTCGATTTATATTCAACAAGGCTAAATTTACTTGCATCGTAGTTTCTGTAAAAGATGCTACTGCCTTGCGATACACCATCTGGCGTAAAGTATGGGTCTGTGTACGATAAGCTTAAGCTTTCAGAACCTGTAGAGGTATTAAGGTTTAAACCAATTTGGTTACCTGTGCCTAAAAAGTTAGATTCTGTTACACCAATATTAAACTGCAGACCTAAGTAAGAACCATAAGCAAGGCCAGCATTAAAGCTACCCGCTGATTGCTCTTTTACAGTAAAGTCTACATCTACTTGGTCATCCACACCTGGTACAGGCACTACGTTAAAATCAACAGTTTCCATATAAGGCAAACGTTGAATTTGTAGTTTTGAACGCTCAAGGTTTTGATTAGATAACCAGGCGCCTTCAAGTTGTGTCATTTCACGGCGAAGTACTTCATCAGCTGTATTTTGGTTACCACCAACAATAATACGACGAACGTATACACGCTTACCTGGATTAACCGATAGTGTTAGTTGTACTTCTTGCTTTTCGTCGTCAATTTCTGGAATTGTACGCACTTCAGCATTAGCGTAACCAAAACGTGCTAAGTAGCTTTTAATAAATTCTTCTGACGAAGTAACGACTGAGCCATTGTAAAGCTCACCTGCTCTAAGTGGGATAACACTTTTAATTAAGTCTTCACGGCCAAGCAAGTCACCAATAAAGTCAAAGCCTTTAACGGTATATTTTACGCCTTCAGTTAAGTTAGCTGTAACGTAAACTGATTCACGCTCAGGGCTCACTGATACTTGCGTTGAATCGATATTAAAACGTAGGTAACCACGGTCTAAATAATAACTACGAATTTTTTCTAAATCGCCTTCAATGGTTTGCTTTTGGTAGCGATCGCTACCCATAAACTGCCACCAAGGTAAATCTTGCTGCGATTCAGCAAGTTTAAGAAGCTCTTCATTAGAAAAAAGTTCATTACCCACTAAGTTAATTTGTCGGATAGAAGCTGCATCACCTTCATCAAACTCTAATTTAAGTTTAACGCGGTTACGAGGCAACTTAGTAATACTGATATCTACTTTAGCGTTGTATTTACCAATACTGTGGAAAAACTCAACTAAGCCCTTTTCGATACTATCGATAACGGTTTTATCAAGTGGTTCACCTTGGCGAATATCTTGCTGATCAAGAGACTCATTAAGCTGCTCGTCTTTAATGTCTTTATTGCCTTCAAACTCAATGAAGCTGATGGTAGGACGTTCCGTTACTTTAAAAATAACGTTGTTGCCATCACGAAGGGCTTTTATGTTATCAAAGTGCCCAGAACGATAAAGTGACTTTATTGTTTTTGAAATCGTATAGTCATCAACATTATCGCCTACGTTAATAGGAATATGTGTTAGCGCTGCACCAAGTGCTACACGCTGTAAACCTTCAACTTTCAGGTCTTCAACAATAAAGGAGTTTTGGCCTAGGGCTGCAAAACTTGCACCCAATAAACTTGTTACTGCCAAATGTTTTTTTATAGCCATTTTATTATCTTTATCCTTTACAACTGTATTACCGCATAACACCCTACTAAAGTGGTGCTTTACAATCGTGTTCTAATTAGTAATTTGCCACGCTGTAAAACTACAAACGCGATACATCATTGAACAAAGCGAAACATGTTAGAAAAATGAGCAACAAGGCGCCCACTTTAAAACCAAACTCTTGTGTCTTTTCAGAGACCGGCTTTTTACGAAAAAGTTCAATTATGTAATACATTAAGTGTCCACCATCAAGCACTGGTAAGGGTAATAAATTAAATACACCCAAGTTAACGCTTATTAAGGCTAAAAAGCTTAAAAAGGCCACTAACCCATAGCTTACGCTAGTTCCAGCGCCTACTGCAATGCCCACGGGGCCACTTAAATTCTTAACCGAAACCTGGCCTGTAATTAAATTACCAATCATATCAAAACTGAGTGTAATTAAGCGCCACGTTTCTTTTGTGCCTCGCACGATACTATCGAGCGGGCCGTAATGTCTAGTCTCTACATAACCATCAGGCCATTGCTGTACAACAGGAGCAACGCCTAAAAAGCCTTGCTCAATACCGTTATTATCAATGCGCCCTTTAGGGGTTACTGTAATGGCTTTTATAGTATCTTGTCTTTTTACACTAAATTGTAAAGATTTGTTAGCTGATTGCGTAATAAGATTAACTAATTGCTGCCAATTGCTTATTGTTTCACCGTTTACAGCCAAAATTTTGTCATTAACTTGTAAATTAGCGTGTTCTGCAGCTGAATCTTTAGTCACCGCGGCAATTGTTAAAGTGGCTTGAGGTCTAAACGGTACAATACCTAACGAGCTTAGTGGTGGCACGTCTTGCTGATCTAGTTTCCACCCCTCTAAATTAAGCGTTTTAACACGTGGTTGAAGGTTTTTATCGCGCACTATCACTTCAACGCTTTCTTCACCTAAATTAGACATAAGTGCAAACGTGGCATCTTGCCATGTCGTTATATCATCATCACCAATTTTTATAATATGTTGAGAAGGCATAATGCCCGCTTGCTCTGCCCGGCTACCCTCGGTAATGCTACCTACCACAGGCTTTACCGACTGCACACCCACCATATACATTACAGCAAGAGCAAAAATGGCAAACAAAAAGTTGGCCATTGGACCCGCTGCAACTATGGCAATACGTGCATGTACAGATTTAGCGTTAAACGACAAGTGACGTTGGTTTGCCGGCACGTCATCAACACGCTCATCAAGCATTTTTACATAACCGCCTAATGGAATAGCCGCAATCACATATTCGGTATTATATTTATCGTGCCATTTTAACAATGGCTTACCAAAGCCAATTGAAAAACGCAGCACTTTAACGCCCATTTTTCGTGCAACCCAAAAATGGCCATATTCATGTATGGCCACTAAAATACCAAGCGCTAAAATAAATGAGCCAAGATTCCAAAAAAAATCAAACATATTAATGCGCCACTTTTGTTATAAATTCTGAAGCGCTAATACGCGCTAATTTATCGCACTCTAAAATTTCATCTAAGCTTTGTACATTGGTATACGTTGCAGCTTCAAGCGTTTGTGCATTTATTTTGTATATATCAGTAAAACCAATTTTACCGTTTAAGAATGCACTTACTGCTATCTCATTTGCAGCATTAACCGTTGTAGTCGCGCCCTGCCCTGCACTACACGCATCAATCGCTAATTGTAAATTTGGATAGCGAGAAAAGTCAGGCTTGGTGAATGAGAAATCACATATATCAGAGAAGTTTAACGGTTTAACGCCTGCATTAATTCGCTCCGGGTATGCAAGTGCATGGGCAATTGGCGTGCGCATATCAGGGTTACCCATTTGCGCTAAAATAGAACCGTCATGATATTGCACCATTGAGTGAATAATACTTTGTGGATGAATCACTACGTCTATATCACTGGTGTCGCAATTGAATAACCACTTAGCTTCAATAAACTCTAAGCCTTTATTCATCATAGTGGCCGAGTCTACTGATATTTTTTGACCCATCGACCAGTTAGGATGCGCCACGGCTTCACTTACAGTTACATCTTTTAGTGTGTTTATATCGCGCGTTAAAAACGGGCCACCAGAACCGGTTAGCAAAATTTTACTTACGCCATGTTGCTGTAAATTTTGATCGCCTTTGGCATTTTGTAACGAAGAAGGTAGACATTGAAAAATAGCATTATGTTCGCTATCAATTGGCAGCAAGGTCGCTTTATGTTGTTTAACTTTATCAATAAACAACTGACCTGACATAACTAACGATTCTTTATTAGCAAGGAGTACTTTTTTACCTGCTTCTACTGCACTTAATGTTGGCAGTAAACCAGCTGCACCTACAATTGCCGACATCACGACATCAACATCTGGGTGAGCACATAAGTCGCACATTGCTTGCTCGCCGTGCATAACAAGCGTTTGGCATTGTGTATTAGCTAAATAAGCAGATAGCTGCTCAGCGGCTTGCTGGGTAGCCATAATCGCATAAAGTGGTTCGTGTTCAATACACAGCTCAGCCATTTTTTTTGCGTTTTGCCCTGCAGCTAAAACAAAAACATCAAATAACTCTTTATTGCGCGATACAACATCTAGTGTACTTAAACCAATTGAACCTGTTGCGCCTAAAATAACCAGCAATTGCTTTTGGCTCATAAACTAAGAGTCCACGCATAGCACATTACAAACATTGGAGCTGCAGCCGTTAAGCTGTCAATGCGATCTAAAATACCGCCGTGCCCAGGTAAACAACGGCCGCTATCTTTTAAACCGGCTTCACGTTTAAACATGCTTTCCAGTAAATCACCTACCGCAGAGAACAATGCAATAAATGCAGTCATTATCGCGTAGATAGGCCAAACACCTAAGTCAACATCGGTAAAGTGACAAAATGCTAAAACAAAAATGATAGAAGCGACTACACCGCCTGCTAACCCTTCAATTGTTTTATTAGGGCTCACTTTTGGCATAAGTTTATGCTTACCAAAGCTCTTACCTGAAAAATAAGCACCAACGTCTGCACTCCACACAATACCCAATACGACTAAAATAAGTACAGAGCCAAAATGTGTTGATTCAGCATATTGCGCACTGCGCAGCGTATTTAGTGCAAGCCATAACGGCACAAGTGTTAATAAACCTGCAATGCCGCGCATTACTAAACCTTCATTCCACGCTTTAGCCATTTCTGGATAGCGCCAAATTAAATAACTAGCAACAATCCACCAAGCAAACGAAAGCGTAAATACGTAATTTGCATCACCTACTAGCTTGCCATTTTCCCATAGTGATTCAATAGGCCAATGTAAATTAAGCAGGCCAAGTAAGGCTGCAATCAATACAACAAAAGCACCACGTTTGAGCTTATCGCATAAACCCATAAACGCAGACCATTCCCATGCGCCTAATAATACTATTGCACCGGCAAAGTAACTAAATAACGTAAGCGGTGTATAAAAAACCAAAGCTAATGCCGATGGTGCAAGCACAAGTGAGGTTAAAATTCGTTGTTTTAACAAAATGTGACCCTTATTCTATTTAGGTTTGAGCGAGTAATTGTTTTATTTGTTCGCCCGTACAACCAAAACGTCGCTCTCTGGCAACGTAACACGCTATAGCCTCAGCAAATGCTGCTTCATTAAAATCAGGCCAAAGTATCTCGGTAAAGTAAAGTTCTGCATAAGCAACTTGCCATAGTAAAAAATTACTAATACGAACATCGCCACCAGTGCGAATAAGTAAATCAGGTTCAGCCTGATCTGCCATGCTCATATGCTGTGCTAAGCGCTCTTCTGTAATATCTTCTGCGTTGAGTGTGCCTTGCGCAACTTGCAAAGCAAGTTGTTTAGCCGCGTTAGCCATATCCCAACGACCACCGTAATTAGCTGCAACATTTAAGCGCAATCCGGTATTATTTTCAGTCAGCTTATGCGCAGCGTCTACCTTGCTACGTAATCCTTCAGAAAATCGTGATAAATCTCCAATAATGGTCAGTTTTACATTGTTTTTATGAAGCTTTTTAACTTCCTTTGTTAAAACAAATAAGAAAAGCTCCATTAAAGTGTTTACTTCGTCTTCAGGGCGGCGCCAGTTTTCACTACTAAAAGCAAATAAGGTTAACGATTGTATCCCTAATTTAGTACAAAACTGAACAGATTGACGAACTGCGTCTACTCCTTTTTTATGCCCATACACACGAGGTCTATTTCTAGCTTGTGCCCAACGTCCGTTCCCATCCATGATGATAGCAACATGTTTAGGTAAACATTGCTGTGAAATTGTGTCAGCATCTAGAACCATAAATATCGAGTATTCCATAAAAAAACGCCGCCTAGTATACCCTAGACGGCGTTTCAAAACTAATAATTTTAATAGGTCCTGTCGACCTTTCAGGATTGTAATTTATTCAATCTAGGCAGAACCCTTTGGGCAGCGCGTTTTTAGATTTTATGCATTGCTATCGCCTAATAATGGGAAATAACCACACTACATAGGCTATGCCTTGCCTTAAAACCAAACACACTACTGCAAACTCTACCTTAAAAGATAAACAGGCCCTACTTAGATTTCCATTAACTCTGCTTCTTTAGCAGCTAATAGAGTATCCATTTCTTTGATAAACTTATCTGTAAGTTTTTGAATCGCATCATCTGATTGACGCGCTTCATCTTCAGATATTTCTTTATCTTTTAATAAACCTTTTACATCGCCATTAGCATCACGACGAATGTTACGAATAGCAACACGACCGCCTTCAACTTCACCACGTACAATTTTGATTAGGTCTTTACGACGCTCTTCTGTAAGTGGAGGAAGTGGTACACGAATAACAGTACCTGCCGACATAGGGTTTAAACCTAAGTCAGACGCCATAATTGCTTTTTCAACAGCTTGCGCTAAAGACTTATCAAATACACCAATAGCAAGTGTACGAGAATCTTCAATTGTTACGTTAGCAACTTGGTTTAAAGGCGTTGGTGCACCGTAGTACGACACCATAATGCCATCTAGGATTGCAGGATGTGCACGGCCAGTACGAATTTTAGATAATTGGCTACCTAGTGCAGTTACACTTTTTTGCATGCGCGCTTGCGCGTCTTTTTGAATATCGTTAATCACGGTTTAATCCTAATTATTTGATTATTTCATCTGAGGCTTGTGAAGAAATAAGTGTTCCTTCTTCTTCACCCATAATTACGCGTTTTAGCGCGCCTGATTTATTCATATTAAATACGCTCAATGGCATATTGTGATCGCGGGCTAGAGTAAATGCCGCTAAATCCATAACTTTTAATTCTTTTTCAATGATTTCATTGTAGCTTAAGTGGCTGTAAAGCGTCGCTTCTGGGTTTTTAACAGGATCATCACTGTACACGCCATCCACTTTAGTCGCTTTAATTACTGTATCCGCTTCAATTTCAATACCGCGTAAACACGCTGCAGAATCGGTAGTAAAAAATGGGTTACCGGTGCCCGCTGCAAAAATAACAACGCGGCCAGTTTTCAATAAACTAATTGCTTCAGCCCAGTTATAAGCGTCACATACACCATTTAGCGGAATAGCCGACATTAAACGACAGTTTACAAATGCACGGTGTAGCGCATCACGCATTGCAAGGCCATTCATAACCGTTGCAAGCATACCCATGTGGTCGCCTACTACGCGGTTCATACCTGCTTCTGCAAGTGAACCACCGCGTAAAAAGTTACCTCCACCAATAACTAAACCCACTTCTACGTCAAGCTCTACTAGCTCTTTAATTTCTTGTGCCATACGGTCTAAAACTTTAGGGTCGATGCCGAAGCCTTCGTCTCCCATTAAAGCTTCACCACTTAATTTGAGAAGAACACGTCTAAAAATAGGTTTGCGATTGATAGTCATAGTATAGGGGCCAACTTTTATTGAATTATGGATAAAAAATAACCGCGCTTATGTTAAACATAAAAGCGCGGTTATTTTAAAGAATTTCTAGCTGTGAAGCAAAACCAAATAGTACTTTAATTGCATCTAATTTCCTTTTGCATCACAAATAGTTAATCTTACTGACCTTTAGCAGCTGCAATTTGAGCAGCAACTTCAGCAGCAAAATCTTCTTCTTTCTTCTCGATACCTTCACCAACTTCTACACGTACAAAGCCAGTAACTGTTGCGTTTTTCTCTTTAAGAATATCGCCAACAGATTTTTTAGGTTCCATGATGAAAGCTTGACCAGTAAGAGAAACCTCACCAGTGAATTTTTTCATGCGACCAACAACCATCTTCTCAGCGATTTCAGCAGGCTTGCCTTCATTCATCGCGATTTCGATTTGTACTTGCTTTTCTTTTTCTACAACGTCAGCTGGTACGTCTGAAGGAGTTAAGTACTCTGGACGTGAAGCAGCAACATGCATTGCAACGTGCTTAAGTGTTTCTTCATCAGCAACACCTGCAACAACAACACCGATACGGTCGCCATGACGGTACTCAACTAGGTTTTCACCAGCGATGTACTGCAGACGACGTACGTTGATGTTTTCGCCAATTTTAGTTACTAGCTCAACACGGTCTTCTTCAAACTTAGCTTGTAAGTCTTCGATAGTAAGAGTGTCAGCAATTGCAGCTTCAGCAACTTTATCAGCAAATGCTAAAAAGCTTACGTCTTTTGCAACGAAGTCTGTTTGACAGTTAACTTCTACTAGTACTGCAACACCAGCGTTTTGCTTGATGATGATAGTACCTTCAGCAGCAATGTTACCTGCTTTTTTAGCAGCTTTAGCAGCGCCACTTTTACGCATGTTTTCAATCGCTAACTCGATGTCGCCATCAGTCTCAGTTAACGCTTTTTTACAATCCATCATGCCAGCGCCTGTGCGCTCGCGTAATTCTTTAACTAGGGCAGTAGTTACAGCCATTAGTAAATCCTCAAATCTGAAATCTGGTTTAGATAAGCGGGTTACCCGCTCTACAAGAATAACAAGTCTTCACCTTAAAAAGATGAAGACTTGATGATAGCTAATTACTCAGCTTCAACGAAATCGTCTTTCTCAGCTTGAGCAACGATGTTATTCTCGCGACCTTCAGTGATAGCAGCTGCAACAGCGCTAGTGTAAAGGCTTACAGCACGGATAGCATCATCGTTACCAGGAACGATGTAATCAACGCCGTCTGGGTTAGAGTTAGTATCAACGATTGCAACAACAGGGATACCTAGGTTGTTTGCTTCACGGATAGCAATGTGCTCGTGGTCAGCATCGATAACGAAAAGCGCGTCTGGAAGACCGCCCATGTTTTTGATACCACCAAGGCTCTTTTCAAGCTTTTCCATTTCGCGGTTAAGCATTAACGTTTCTTTCTTAGTTAATTTCTCGAAAGTACCGTCTTGGCTTTGTGCTTCAAGGTCTTTAAGACGCTTGATTGATTGACGTACAGTTTTCCAGTTAGTCAACATACCACCTAACCAACGGTGATTTACGAAGAACTGATCGCTTTCTAAAGCAGCTGCTTTAACTGCGTCGCTTGCTGCGCGCTTAGTACCAACGAAAAGAACTTTACCTTTGTTTGCTGCAGCACTTGATAAAAACTTAAGTGCGTCGTTGAACATTGGTACAGTTTGCTCAAGGTTGATGATATGTACACGGTTACGTGTGCCGAAGATGAAAGGCTTCATCTTAGGGTTCCAGTAACGTGCTTGGTGACCAAAGTGAACACCAGCTTGAAGCATATCGCGCATTGAAACGTTTGCCATTTTATAGATCCTCTATAGTTGTTTAGGGTTAGGCCTCCACATATCCCATAGCACCAACACCGAAGTAATTAAACTTCAAATGCACCCAAGTGTATGTGACGATACGTGTGTGTGTTAAAATAAAATTGTGTTTGCCTTAAATACAAAAAATCATTTAAGAATTTATTTGTAAAAAGACGGCGCGCTTTATACCATATTAAAATTAAATACTCAACGTCGCGTGCAAAATTTGTTCGGCGATAAATGTTAGAAACTCAACTTTGGAGCCTCAATGAGCGCTATTATCAAGACCCCTGAAGAAATAGAGAAAATGCGCGTAGCTGGGCGCTTAGCGGCCGATGTACTTGAAATGATCGGCCCTCATGTAGTGCCGGGTGTTACCACCGATGAGCTAAATACACTTTGTCATGATTATATTGTTAATGTGCAACAAGCAATCCCTGCTCCGTTAAATTATCATGGCTTTCCAAAATCAGTTTGTACGTCAGTTAATCATGTTATTTGTCACGGAATTCCAAATGACAAAGCATTAAAAGAAGGCGACAGCGTAAATATTGACGTAACAGTCATTAAAGATGGCTACCACGGCGATACTTCTAAAATGTTCCACGTTGGAACACCAAACATCCAAGCTAAGCGTCTTTCAGAAGTAACACAAGAAAGCTTATACCTTGCTATTAAAATGGTAAAACCAGGTGTGCGCTTAGGTGATATTGGCTCTGCTATTCAAAAATATGCCGAAAGTTTTAATTACTCTATTGTTCGTGAATATTGCGGCCACGGTATTGGCGCAGGATTTCACGAAGAACCACAAGTAATGCACTACGGTAAAGCGGGTACTGGCGAAACTCTAAAAGCGGGCATGTGCTTAACAATTGAACCAATGGTTAATGCGGGTAAACGCCAATGTAAGCTACTTAAAGATGATTGGACTGTAGTAACTCGCGACCGCAGCTTGTCTGCACAGTGGGAACATACTTTATTAGTGACTGAAAATGGTGTTGAAATTTTAACGCTACGATCAGATGATACTATCGACAGGATCATAGAACACTAATAATAAATAAGAAATTAGGAGCCAGCCCACGTGGCATTACCCAACAAAGTAAAAAAGTTGCTCAGCGATGCTGAGCAACTTAGTGATTATCGCGATTGTTCTAGCTATTTTTATAAATGGTTACATAACGAATTTTCTAAACAACCGGTTGGGAATTTAATTAATGCCCGGGCTGAGTTTATTGACCGCCTACTAATTAAGCTTTTTCATGTTTACGACTTAGCGTGCGAACCTGATTTAGCATTAATAGCAGTAGGCGGATACGGACGAGGGGAGCTACATCCCTACTCCGACATCGACTTTTTATTGCTTGTAACTAAACCGCCAAGCGAAGAAATATGCGAAAAAATAGGCCAGTTTGTCACCATGCTATGGGATCTCAACTTAGAGATTGGTCACAGCGTGCGCACTATAGAACAAGCCATTGATCAAAAACGTGAAGACGTTACTTTTGCCACCAGCTTACTTGAAAGCCGCCTTATTTTTGGTAATCATATTGAGTTTGAAAAACTCAAAACGCATATTCTAGAAACACCCGTATGGCGCTCCGGTGAGTTTTTTACTGCCAAAGTTCAAGAACAAAACTTACGTCACAAAAAGTGCCATGGTACCGCGTATAATCTTGAGCCAAACATTAAAGAAAACCCCGGTGGCTTGCGCGACTTGCAAACTATTATTTGGGTTGCAAAAAAGCACTTTAGAACCGAAACCCTGCAAGAGTTAATAAGTCACGGTTACTTAAGCCATGAAGAGTTTCAAGAGCTTTCTGAGTGCCTAGAGAACCTATGGAATATTCGCTTTGCACTGCATCTAGCCGCAGGTCGGGCTGAAAACCGCTTATTGTTTGATCATCAACCACAAGCCGCCGAAATTTTAGGTTTTGGTAGCGACGGTAAAGCCTCTGTTGAGCGAATGATGAAGCGCTTATTTAGAATAATGAGCCGCGTGCGCGAACTTAACCAAATGCTACTTTCATACTTTGAGCAAAGTATCATGCCCGAAAGTAGTGAAAAAACGGTGATAGAGCTCGACAGAAACTTTGAACAAGTGGGCCATCAAATACGTGTAAAAGATCCATCTGTATTTTTTAGACGTGACCAACTTTTTGTATTGTTTGAGCACATAGCAGACAACCCTGCAATAACGCATATTTACCCAAGCACTATTCGTACAATTCGCCAAGTACGCCGCCGATTATTGGGGGATTTACAAGATTATGCAGCCTGTCGTGAAGCCTTTTTACGCTTAGTTAAACACCCTAATGGCATGGGCCGCGCATTTACGCTTATGCACAAGCACGGCATGCTTGCCGCCTACTTACCGCAGTGGCGTAATATCTTTGGGCAAATGCAGTTCGATTTATTTCACGCCTACACCGTAGATGAGCATACTCACAAATTA
The DNA here is from genome assembly GCF_011378805.1 of Pseudoalteromonas sp. Z9A6. Classification (NCBI taxonomy): domain Bacteria; kingdom Pseudomonadati; phylum Pseudomonadota; class Gammaproteobacteria; order Alteromonadales; family Pseudoalteromonadaceae; genus Pseudoalteromonas; species Pseudoalteromonas sp. Z9A6. The sequence goes on along the minus strand of NZ_WTKZ01000007.1, from coordinate 17,805 downwards.
ATCAAAAATATTTACGAATATTTTGATAAAACAGGCATTAGCGAGTTTCCGATTTGTAGTGAAATAGTCACTCGCATGGATAAGCCTGAGTTACTTTATTTAGCCGGTATATTTCACGACATTGCTAAAGGCCGAGGGGGAGATCACTCAGAACTTGGCGCTGTTGATGCTATAGCCTTTGCTAAATTACATGGTTTTTCATCCTCTGATGCAAAATTAGTTGCATGGCTTGTAAGTAATCATTTACTTATGTCGGTTACCGCGCAGCGTAAAGATATTAACGACCCTGCCGTAATAAAAGACTTTGCAACACGTATTAAAACAGAGCGCCAACTCGATTACCTATATTGTTTAACCGTTGCCGACATACGTGCAACCAACGACAACTTATGGAACGATTGGAAAAACACCCTACTGCGTGAATTGTACTTGCACACGCAGCGCGCATTACGCCTAGGGCTTGAAAACCCAATGGATCAGCGCGACCAAATTCGCGATAAAAAGCACCAAGCTAAACAACGTCTACTCAACTTAGGTTACCCTGAGAATAAAATTGATTTAATTTGGAGTCGCTTTAAAGCCAATTACTTTACCGCCTTTAGCGAACAGCAAATATCGTGGCAAAGTGAGCATTTATTAAGTAGCACCGATTTAAGCCAACCCAGTGTAATTGTATCTAACAAAGCAATGCATGGTGGTACACAAGTATTTGTATACAGCCCCTACTCTGGTGCGCTATTTGCGAGATTAGTGAGTGTAATTGGCTCTAAAAAAGCACAAATACAGCACGCGCAAGTACTGACCACAAAAGACGGTTACGTCCTGTTTAGTTTTGTAATACTTGAAGTAAGTGGCGACCCTATTGCAAGTGGTCGAGCGCAATCAATTAAACGCGGGCTTGAGCAAGCACTTAGCGATCCACGTAAAAAAATTCGCTTTAAAAAGAGCCGCTCTCAACGCTTTAAAGATTTTAATATTAAACCTAAAATTGTGTTGCGCCCACATGCACGCAAAGACCGTAGCTTAATAGAAATTCAAGCCGTCGATATACAAGGTTTACTAACCAAAATAGCCGAAGTTTTCCAAGCGCATTTACTACACATTCACGCTGCCCGTATTACAACGGTAGGTGAACGTGCCGAGGATTTCTTTGTTGTATCTAATAACGAATACCAAGCGCTGACTGATGAAGAGCAAGCAAAAATTCATCAGGCATTACGTAAAAAATTCAACGCCGAAACAGAATAGAGGACACACATGTCAGATTTAAAAACGATGATCGAAAACGCATGGGACAACCGCGATAGCATTAGCCCAAGCACAGTATCAAGCGACGTAAAACAAGCCATTATTGACGCACTTGATTTACTTGATAGTGGCGCAGCACGCGTTGCCGAAAAAATATCAGGTGAATGGGTTGTACACCAGTGGCTTAAAAAAGCAGTATTACTGTCGTTTCGTATTCGCGACAACCAACCAATGAACGACGGTGTAAACCAGTTTTATGACAAAGTACCGCTTAAATTTAGCGACTACACGCCAGAGCAATTTCAGCAAGGTGGTATGCGCGTAGTACCAAACGCTGTAGCGCGCAAAGGCAGCTTTGTAGGTAAAAACGTCGTACTTATGCCATCGTACGTAAATATTGGCGCATACGTTGACGACGGCACCATGGTTGATACATGGGCAACTGTAGGCTCGTGTGCACAAATTGGTAAGAACGTACATTTATCAGGTGGCGTAGGCATAGGCGGCGTTTTAGAGCCTCTACAAGCTAACCCAACTATCATCGAAGACAACTGTTTTATTGGCGCACGTTCTGAAATTGTTGAAGGCGTAATTGTTGAAGAAGGCGCAGTAATTTCAATGGGCGTTTATATCAGCCAAAGCACCCGTATTTACGACCGTGAAACCGGCGAAATTCACTACGGCCGCGTACCAGCAGGCGCAGTAGTTGTACCAGGCGCACTACCATCTAAAGATGGCACCCACAGCCTTTACGCTGCAATTATCGTGAAAAAGGTAGATCAACAAACACGTGAAAAGGTTGGCATAAACGCCCTACTACGCTCAATTGATGATTAATAGTCGGTTGGGTTGAGGGAAACGAAACCCAACGATACGTTGAAGTTAAGTGTTTTAGCTAAACTTTAATTGTATATAGAAAAGCTCTAAGCCGTTGGTTTGGAGCTTTTTAAACTCTTCTAAATGAAGTTTGAGTCTTGGACACTTCTACATTAAAATTCAATGAACTCAAAAGAGACTTTAGACCTTTAACAGCCAAGTCTTTGTTCTCTGATGGGCCAACTATAATTTCTTCAATTGAATTTTTAGGAAAAGGTATCGCTCTATATGGAGCAATTACTCCTGACTTCAAAGTTCTATAATGTAAAGGAAAAAACTCGCCATGTTCTGGTTCCAAGAATTCAAAATGTGACGAGTCTATAAAATCAAAATAATCAACTTTTTCATTACCATTTAATGAGACTATTCCAGGATAAAATAATGTAAAACGATATTCTTTTTCGTATTCAAATGCTCTATTTTTTATACTAGCTACTTTAAAGATAACTTCATTAAAAGCTTCAATAGCTGCTATTGCACATTTTTCATCTTGCTCTTTTTCATCTGGATTTGAATTTAAGATATAGCCTAATAGCTCTGGCAGATAATGTTTCTCGAGCACAGAGTTTAAAATATTCGTAGCCGGCTTATATTCAACAGCATCATAGCTGCTTAAAAATTTTCGTTGCCTAAAGTACAAGTCATCGTGCAACTCTTCTTTATTAAACTTGATACAGTATGAAGTTTGTTCTGTCCCATAAGTAAGCCAATGATTTAGACTATCTCGCTCAGTTGTAAATGAAGTAGTATAAATTTCATCTAATTCAGTTTTTTCAATGATGTCCCAAAGGAATTGTAAAAAATGGTTCGCAAGATGTACTTCCTCGTTTTGCATTGCTTTTTGAACTACATCCAAAGGCAAGTTTTTATGCTTTGCATAAATTTCTTCAAGCTTTCTTTGTGAAAATTCAGACAAGCTATCTCTAAGCGATTTTATCTTATCAATACCTTCTTTAATTTCTCTAAAGTCATTAAGATACTCTGCGTTAGTAGCCCATAAACTTTTGCTCTCTAAAATTCCCTTTAAACCATCCGCAGAAGTGTAGTGATAAACATATTCCATATAAAAAGCCTTAAATGATTAACTTTCTTCACTCTGAGTCTAACTCTTTAAGAGAAAACAATAAAATTGAATATTCTAAGACGTAAAAAGTTGGGTTTCGTTTCACTCAACCCAACCTACGCCGATAAAATTAATACCGAGCTGCTGCTCATTGTTAGCAACAACCTCCCAAAACCAAAAAAGCACTTATAAAATAAGTGCTTTTGGGTTTGCTCAATTAATTTTTAATTACAGCGCGTTAAATACGTCGTCTGTTTTAGCTGCGCAAATAAAATCGTTTTTGTGAAGGCCTTTAATTGAATGACTCCACCATGTAACGGTTACTTTGCCCCACTCGGTTAATAAACCTGGGTGGTGGCCTTCGTCTTCTGCCATGTCGCCTACTTTGTTAGTAAACGCGATAGCCTGTTTGAAGTTTTTAAATTTATAAACACGCTCAAGCTGCATAATGCTGTCGCGTACTTCTGGTACCCAGTCTGGGATTTTAGTAATTAATTGCGCTAACTCTTCGTCAGATACTTTTGGCGCATCTACATGACAGGCTTCGCATTTTTGTGCACTTAATGAAGACATTCTAAATCCTTACTTTTAGCTTTTTTAGCATTAATGTTTAACTGGCTAATTTTTCTTTTGGTGGAAATTTTGGGTCGTGCAAACCAAGCTCTTTAGCTCGCTCAACCAAAGTCATAATATCCATTTGTGATATATCAAACAGATCATGAATCGAATTTATGGTGTAGTACTGTGGTTGCATAATATCAATACGGTACGGCGTACGCAGTACATCAAGCACGTTCATTGGGCTAATTTCTGGCGTATTTGAGTATACATACTGAGTCTCTCCTGGGCTTGATAAAATGCCGCCGCCGTAAATACGCAGGCCATCTTCGGTTTGCATTAAACCAAATTCGACTGTGAACCAGTATATACGCGCAAGGTATACACGGTCCTTTTTCTGCGCTGCGTAACCTAATTGCCCGTACTTATGCGTAAACTCGGCAAAGTCAGGGTTAGTTAGCATGGCGCAATGGCCAAATATTTCATGGAAAATATCAGGCTCTTGTAGGTAGTCAAATTCTTCGCGGCTACGAATAAATGTAGCTACCGGAAACTGCTTGTTTGCCAATAATCTAAAAAACTCATCAAAGTCGATAAGCGCAGGTACTGGCGCAACTTGCCAACCGGTAGTGGCCAGCAACACTTCGTTTAGTTCGCTTAACTGCGGAATACGGTCGTGCGGCAGGTTAATCTTTTTTAACCCTTGCATGTACTCATCGCAGGCTTTGCCTTCAATGCACGCAAGTTGGCGCGCTACAAGCTCAGACCAAATTTTATTTTCCTCATCACTCCAGTGTATAACACCATTTTCGTCTGGTGTTTTGGATGTGTATTTACTTGCTTTAGCCATAAGTACCTTCTTGGGTGTGAGCCCTAAATCGGTGTCAGTGTGATACTCAAACCTGTTGAATATCGAATGACCCCATACTATGCAAAAGTGAAGAAAAGTTTAATAGATAGGCTAACATCAGTATTTAGCGCGATCAACTATATCGTAAATTTAAAATTACACTAATGGCACATTAGAAATACAGACCTTTAAATAAAGGCCTGTAGCTTATTTTTAAGTGTATACAATTAAATACACCTAACCAATTTTAGTAAAAGCTTGGTCTAAATCACTAATAATATCGTTAACATCTTCAAGCCCAACCGAGAGTCTGATCAGCCCATCACTTATTCCAGCGGCAGCTCGCTCCTCTGGCGTATAAGGCGAGTGAGTCATAGATGCAGGATGCTGAATCAGTGTTTCAGCGTCGCCGAGGCTTACTGCAAGTGTACAAAGTTTCATACTATCAATAAATTGTGCGCCATCTTGTAGTGTGCCTTTTATTTCAAACGCAATAACACCACCAGCGGCTTTCATTTGATTACCAATAAACTTATAACCTGGGTGCGATTTAAGCCCCGGATAATATACGGTGCTTACTTGTGGGTGAGCTTCTAGATATTGCGCTATTGTTTGTGCGCTTTGACAATGGCGTTCTATTCTAATAGCGAGTGTTTTTAGGCCTCGATTAATTAGCCATGCATCGTGTGGGCTTATGGTTGCACCAATATCTTTTAATACGGTCATTTTAATGTGTGTTATGTGCTCAAGCGATCCACATACAATACCCGCTACTACGTCTCCGTGGCCGTTTAAGTACTTGGTCGCACTGTGCATTATAATGTCGATGCCGTATTTTTTAGGCGATTGCAGTAGCGGCGTTAAAAAGGTGTTGTCGACTACACTAATTAAACTGTGCTCTTTAGCAACTGCGCCAATAAGTGCCAAATCAATAACCGCCATAGTGGGGTTGATTGGCGTTTCTACAAATATCATTTTTGAATTAGCTTTGATGGCAGCGCGTAGTTCATCCTCGTTGGTCATATCAACAAAAGTGACTTCGATTCCCCAGCGCGGCAACATATGCGAGAAAAACGCAAAGGTACAACCATATAAAGCACTTGAGGCAACAAGATGATCTCCCTGCGATAAAAAGCTCAGTACTGAGGCAGATACAGCCCCCATACCTGTTGCGGTAGCAGCAGCTGCTTCACAGCTCTCTAGTTGAGCAACTTTTTGTTCAAGCTCTGTGGTTGTAGGGTTTCCTAAGCGCGTATAAATATAGCCAGGTTCGTCGCCTGCAAAACGCGCAGCACCTTGTGCGGCATTTTCAAAATGAAAGGTAGAGGTTTGATACAAAGGAGAAGTGAGTGCGCCGTGCGGGTCGTTTGCTTTTTGTGGTCCGTGAATACACTGGGTGTTTATATGATGCTTGCTCATTGTAGGCTCATTTTTTGATTATTATGTTTTTGCGATTCAACAATCAAAACGTATGCGCTTACAAACAGCAAGCATGCCGGATGCTCAGATGGCTATTTGTGTAAAAACCATGCAGCGCACGTTTGTACACAAATATTGCCACTACCTTTACTACGTTGAATCAGCCTTTTTACGGCTCATAATTTTACCTGCGATGCTTTGCACAGTGCCTTTTAGTAAGCTGCGCTTGTTTTCAAGCCGTGGTAATGGGCGACTAAGCTCCATTGCTTTGTAACCAATACGCGCTGTAAAAATACCAGCACTGACCCCTTGCGCTGCCCGCCCCGAAAGCTTACCTAAAAGCTCAGCACTTAGTGCAGTTGCAGCAAGGTCAGATACAAGCTCAGCACTGCCTACAAACATAACTTGTTTTATCAACATACGGTAAAGCTTAATGCGGCTTGCGTAACCAAAACCAATGCCGTAAATTTTACCAATTTGTTCAATTAACTTAGTACCACGCCAAAGCACAGCCATCATATCCACCAGCGCAAGTGGGCTCAGGGCAACTAGCAGTGCGGATTCAGTCGCAAAACGATTTATAAGCTTTTTAGCTTTGGTGTCTTGGGTTATTAATAAACTGTTGGCGTACAGCGTCATTATTTCTTTGTCGCTGTGATGCATCGCTACTTGGTTTTTAAAGGTTTCAAAGTTATCAAGCTCCTGGTGTTTATTGAGCTTTTCGAGCCAAGGTAATGCACCGCCTACTTGCTCGCTGTTTAAAAGCCTGTCGGCTTCAACTCGGTGCAGTTGGTTACGCTTTAAACTGCGCAGCATTCGGTACTCTCGCCACAATAAGCGCCCTATTAGCAGTACACCACTTACAACCGCGGTTAAATAAACACTGCCTAAAATAATTGACTGCTCGAAAGCAAATACTAACGAGTATGCAAACTCTAAAAGCACCAGCACTATAAAACTAATAGCAAAAACACCTTTAAGTGTTTGCCACTTTGACTTTTTGTAAACAGGTTCCAGATCTATTTCTGGCTCTAGTGCTTCATCTTCAAGTTCTTCGTAATCACTTTGTCCGTGCTGAATAATTTTTGCAGGTGCTAAAACAGGTTCGTTTTTCTCAATGCTTTGCGTATCTATACGACGCCCTGCTTGAAATGGTTGGTTTGACTCACTCATGTTAATTTGTCTCCTAGCAGGTACTGCATGACATGATCTAATCTAATATGTTTTAGTTGTTTATCGGGGCTCGGCATTGGAGAGAACGATAAAAACTCAAATCCCTGTGCTGGCCACTCATTTTTATTAAGCATCCGCGAGGGAGGTTGCGGCGGTAAATACGTAAGCCAATCTGGCTCGTTTAGCGGTTTACCATAAATACAGTCAAGCGTTTGGCCTTTGTCGGTAACTTGGCGCGGTTGCGTTGCTGTAATTGACGACATAGCCATGGTTTCTATTTTTACACCATCAAACTTTAAATGATTACTTTGCTCATGCACGAGCGAATCAAGCAGTAGTGCTAAATCTTTATGGTGTTTTGCACTTATATGATCTGATTTATTAGCTGCAAATAATATTTTGTCTATGTTGGGCTTAAATAAACGTTTAAAAAAGCCTGACTCACCATAGTTAAAGTGTGCGAGTAATTGGTTTATTACACTGCTTTGCTCTTGAAGTGTTTCGTGCCCTTCGTTTAAAGCACTAAGTACATCTACAAGTACGATTTGGCGATCGAAGTGTCTAAAATGCTCATTATAAAATGGTTTTACAACTTCTTTTATATAGGCGTTAAAACGCTTAATTAAATGCGCTAAATTAGAACCCGCAACGACATCGTCACTGTTTATTTTACCCGATACCGGAAAAAACAATAACAATGGCGCGCCTTGTAAGTCGCCAGGCATTAGCATGCGCCCAGGTTGTAACATGGCGAGTTTGGTGTCTTTTTTAAGCCCTACCAACATGCTTTGATAAAGCTGAGCAATATGGGCAAGTGCGTTTTCATCAACGGGAGCGTTTAAGTCAAGTTGCTCAACGGCCGCTAAAAAGTCACTTGATGTGTTTACGCGCGAAGGCTGAGTTAATAACGGATATTGCTGCTCGCACCATTGAGCATAGCTTTGCTCAAGCATAGGTAAATCAAGGAGCCATTCACCCGGATAGTCAATAATATCTAAATAAAGCGTTGATTGCGGTGAAAAATGGCCGCGCAGCCCTGCATTACTTTGATACTTTATTGCTAAGCGTAGCGTATTAATACGCTCGGTAGATGCAGGCCATGTAGGCACCCCATCGCTTGGTAATAATGAATTTAGCGCGCGGGTATAATTAAACGTAGGGACTTTTAACGCCTCTTGCGGCACAACTTTAGTGGCCACATGGCGGTGCTCGCGCATTACATCAAAAAAAGGTAAGTTTTTATCGTCCGCTTGGGTTGTTAAGTGTTTAACAAGCGCGGTAATAAAGGCAGTTTTACCACTACCACTTAGGCCAGTTACGGCAAGCTTTACGTGTTGGTCTAAACTGCGATGAAGGGCTTTTTGTGCTTTGCCTTTAATGCTTTTAAAGGTCTTTTTTGCAAATGATTGGCTCATAAAGTGTCTTGCACCTAATTTGCCGTAATTTATCACGCTGCAAATAAGGTGCTATTAAATCCTTTAAAGTTTGTTAATTTCACGGCTCACCGTAAACTCGCTTGAAGTAACATGGCGCTCCATATCTTGAAGGCGAGTATCTACACGCGTTAAACGCTCTTTTAAATCTTGCAATGCGCGGCGCGGTGGCTCGCCCTTTTGCCATACTTTAAATTTTACTTCTAGCGGATCGTCAGTTTTAGTTGAGTTTTTAGTTTGCGCTGTTGCGGGCTCTTTTTTATCTAAAATGAACCAAGCTGCAATATACGCTACCACAAATAATGGGCCACCCGTTAGCAGTACCGCACTAACAAATATAATGCGAACTAACCATAACTCCATATTAAAGTAGTCACTTAATCCCGCACATACTCCGGCTATTTTACCGCGTTGTGGGTCTCTTAATAATTCGCGTTTGGCACTCATACTTTGCGTCTCCATTGTGGTGACTCTTGATCAAGCAATGCTTCAAGTGTTTCTAATCGATCAGCCATTTTTTCAGCTTTGTGTGCAAGCTCAAGTAATTGGCGATGTTCGTGCTCACTTAAACCTTGGCTTACTTGTTTTTTGCTACGGTAGTGCAAAATTAGCCACAGCGGAGCAACAAAAATCATAAACAAGATAAATGGTGCAACTAATATCTCTGGATCAAACATAATCCTCTCCTGACAATCCGTTTTGATGTTTTTAAGCTGGGGCACATGGGCCCCATATATTTTTATATGTAATTATTTATCAGCTAACTTCTTTTTAAGTTCGGCTAGCTCATCATCTATCTTTTCATTTTTTTGTAGATTAGCAATTTCATCCGCTAACGTCTTTTTACCTAAATCGTACGACTCAATTTGAGATTCTAGTCCATCAATTTTGGTTTCGTAACGTTCAAAGCGGTTAAGTGCTTCTTCTACTTTTGAGCTATCAAGTGTCTTTTTCACTTCAAGGCGCGACTCAGCCGAACGCTGGCGAAGTATAATCGCTTTTTGACGAGATTTAGCATCTGCTAGCTTTTCTTGTAACGTCGTTACTTCTTGCTGTAATTTCTCAATATGAGACTCTACATGTTCAAGCTCACTCGCTACTGAAGCAACTGCATCTGCCGACTTTTGCTTTTCAAGTAATGCTGAACGCGCTAAATCGTCGCGGTCTTTACTTAAAGCCAGTTCGGCTTTATCTTGCCAATCACTTACCTGCGCTTTAAGTGTATCTAAGCGGCGTACAATTTCTTTTTTCTCAGCCAATGTTTTAGCTGATGTAGAACGTACTTCAACAAGCGTATCTTCCATCTCTTGAATAATCAGACGAACCATTTTTTCTGGGTCTTCTGCTTTATCTAAAATGGCGTTGATATTAGAATTAACAATATCTGCAAAACGTGAAAAAATTCCCATAACATTTACCTCTGTAATTAAAACTTAGTTAGTCTGCTATAACTAGTATCAATATGCTTGCCAACTTTTTAAAAGTTAAAATACACTTTATTTTCATTACGTTAAACTAAATATACAAATTTCTTTAGTTATCCTTAATTATGAAATACACTAACTGTTAGTAAAAATGACCAAGAGTTAGGAAATATGAGCCAATATCGCCAACAGGATAATTTACTCGGCCAATCAGATAGCTTTCTGTCTGTATTAGATCAGGTATCGCAACTGGCTAATTTAGATAAACCGGTACTTATTATTGGTGAACGCGGCACAGGTAAAGAGCTAATAGCAGCACGCTTACACTTTTTATCAAAACGCTGGGATCAAAACTACGTAAAACTCAACTGTGCAGCGCTTAACGAAAACCTACTCGAAAGTGAATTATTTGGCCACGAAAGCGGTGCTTTTACGGGGGCAAGTAAACGTCACGAAGGTCGTTTTGAACGCGCTAACAGCGGCACACTGTTTTTAGATGAATTAGCTAATACCTCAGCTATGGTACAAGAAAAACTGCTGCGCGTTATAGAATACGGTGAGTTTGAACGTGTTGGCGGCAAACAAACTGTAAAAGTAGATACCCGCTTAGTGTGTGCGACAAACGAAGATCTTCCTTATTTGGCCGAGCAAGGTGAATTTAGAAGTGATTTACTCGATCGCCTTGCCTTTGATGTAATTACCCTACCACCACTGCGCGAACGCCAAGACGATATTATGCTTCTTGCTGAGCAGTTTGCGATGAACATGGCGCGCGATTTAGAGTGGGAACTGTTTAGCGGTTTTACCCGAAGCGCAACAGAAACACTGCTTAGTTATGATTGGCCTGGTAATATTCGTGAACTTAAAAATGTGGTTGAACGCAGTTTGTATCGCCACGGTAGTGAACATATTCCCGTTCACCAGATTATTTTAGACCCATTCGATAGCCCATTTAGACCAAAAGCGCGTATTAAAGCACCTGTAGCGGCTCAAACGGTTAATGCAGAGCCTATTGTTGTTGCGCCGCCGATTACTCAAACAAGCAATGATTCAGCCGTTGATATTCAATTTCCGTGCAGCTTAAAAGAGCGTTCAAACGACTTTGAAATAAACATGATTAATAAGGCACTCGAACATAGCCAATTTAATCAAAAGAAAACTGCAGAAGTACTTGGTTTAACGTATCATCAATTACGTGGTTATCTTAAAAAATACAACTTGTTGGATCAACAATAGTCAGAGGTTATGCGGGTGCATAAATTATTACTTGTTTTGCTTACCACCACTTTAGTTGGTTGCCTTGATAGCAAAGAAGAAATCATAGAAGAAAAAAACCAAGGCTTAGTTTATTGCGCTGAAGCTAACCCTGTGTCGTTTAATCCGCAAGTCACGACCACCGGTTCAACTATTGATATAATTGCTAACCAATTATACGACCGCTTAATTAGCATTGACCCTGTTACGGCAGAGTTTCAAAGTGAGCTGGCGACCGATTGGAAAATTAGCAAAGATGGTAAATCGGTTACCTTTACCCTACGTAAAGATGTAAAGTTTCATACAACTTCTTATTTTACCCCATCGCGGGACTTTAACGCCGACGACGTTATATTCACCTTTAGCCGATTATTCGATGTATATAATCCATATCACTTTGTGGGCGATGCCGATTACCCTTATTTTCAAAGTGTAGGAATTGATCAACTTATTCGCAAAATTGTGCGCGTGTCTGACTACCAAGTCCGTTTTGAATTGTTTAATCCTGAAAGTAGTTTTTTAGCTAATATGGCTACCGACTTTGCCGTGGTGCTTTCAGAAGAATACGCCATGAAACTTAAGAAAAATAATCAAAAAAACTTATTTGATCAGTACCCTATTGGCACCGGCCCGTATATTTATAAAGAATACCGCCGAGATCATCTTGTGCGCTTTTACCGTAACCCACTTTATTGGAAGCATGACGTTGCACTTGAGCAATTGGTTTACGATATAACCCCTAATGGCACTACGCGCATAGCAAAAATGCTGACTAAAGAGTGCGATGTAACGGCTCATCCAAGTAGTGCACAATTGAGCATTTTAGCGCAACGTGATGATATAAACGTCGAAAAAGAAACAAACTTAAACATAGGTTATTGGGCATTTAATACAGAGCGTGCCCCGTTTGACGACTTACGCGTACGCCAAGCGCTTGCGCACGCAATAGATGTAGATAAAATAATGCAGGCGGTTTATTACGGTAACGGTACTCGCGCACAATCTATTTTGCCGCCAACCTCTTGGGCATTTGAGCCACAAGAAGATATACCTACGTTTGATCCAGAACTTGCTAAAAAGTTACTTATTGAAGCAGGGTTGCCTAATGGCTTTGATATGACGATATGGGCTATGCCTGTGAGTCGTATTTATAATCCCAACGCACGTAAAATGGCTGAGCTTATGCAAAGTGATTTACGCAAAGTAGGCGTTAACGTCAGTATTGTAGAATATGAGTGGAATACGTTTATTCAACGTATTGGCGAGCATAGGCACGACAGTGTATTACTTGGTTGGGCCGCAGATACACCCGACCCTGATAACTTTTTTAGCCCGCTGCTGAGTTGCACCGCTACTTTTAGTGGCAAAAACCCTGCAAACTGGTGTAATCCCCAATTTGATTTATTGCTTACTAAAGCACTAGACACCACTGATTTAAACAAACGTAAAAAATACTACGAAGACGCACAAAGCTTAATTATTAAAGAGTTGCCGTTATTACCTATTGCTCATGGCCTGCGCTTTCAAGCAAGTAGCGCTGATGTGGAAGGCATAACACTTGGCCCGTTTGGTGCTATTTCGCTTGCTAATGCGAGGAAGAAATAATGATCGTAGATTATATTTTACGTCGCCTTGGTTTGTTCTTTTTTATGATACTAATGCTCAGCGTATTTACGTTTTCACTGGCGTATTTATTCCCCGGTGATCCGCTAAGTAACTTAAGTGGCATACCAAGTGGTAACTTTGCACAGCATAGTGAGCTTGAAGATAAATATTTATACAACAGCAATTACTTTATGCAATACATTGCCTTTTTAGGGAGAATATTTCAAGGCGATTGGGGGCTTTCGTTTGCCTCTGGTAATAGCGTATTTAGCCATATTATTGACTTACTACCGGCTACTTTAGAGCTAAGCGTATATGCACTAATTGTATCGGTTGTTATTGGTGTACCTACTGGTATTTTAGGCTCTGGCTATCATAAACGCTGGCCCGATAAACTTATAAACTCTGTCACTATGGTAGGTTATTCGATGCCTGTGTTTTGGCTCGCATTGTTGTTGATAATGGTTTTTTCATTAAAGCTTGGCTGGTTTCCTATGTCGGGCAGAATGGGCCTCCTTTACGAAATACCCGCCAGTACAGGGTTTATATTAATTGATATTGCTCTCGCTGGATTTCCATATAAAGGGATGGCCTTTGTTGATGCACTGCGCCATTTAACACTTCCTACTATTGTACTGGCCATGTATCCAACCACGGTATTAGTGCGCTTTACACGCGAGTCTATGCTTAAAGTAATGGATCAAAACTTTATTAAAACAGCTAGGGCAAAAGGCCTAAACCGCCGTCAACTTATCATGCACCATGCACTGCGTAATGCACTACTACCAGTAATTAAGCAAATTGGTTTGCAATTTAGCACCTTGATAACGCTTGCGATGATTACTGAAGTTATTTTTTCGTGGCCGGGTATTGGCCGTTGGTTAATCGATAGTATTTATCAGCGCGACTTTCCTGCAATTCAAGGTGGGTTAATGGCGGTATCTTTATTTGTTATTTTAGCCACTATCATAACTGAGCTTACTTACACTTTATTCGATCCACTCTCGCGGAATCAGGCCCATGGCAAAGTTTAATTTATTTTCTGAAGAGTCGAATAAATCGCCACTTGCGCGATTTTGGCGCAAATTTAAAAACAATCACCCAGCTTTGGTTGGTTTATGGATATTTATGGCGTTTGCATTATTGGCCGCCACAGCTCCTTTTTTAGCGCCCTATGGCGTAAACCAACAGCATAGTGATGCACTACTCATACCGCCCTCATGGCGAGAAATGGGCGATGTACGCTTTATTTTAGGCACCGATGATTTAGGCCGTGATGTACTCTCGCGCTTAATGAATGGTGCAACATATACGTTTGGACTTTCTGTTGTAGCAGCCCTAATCACGACCCTGTTTGGTGTATTAGTGGGGACTTTTGCAGGGATCAGTAAAGGGTTGCGTTCAAGCTTTTTAAATCATTTACTTGATATAACACTTTCTATTCCTTCTTTGTTATTGGCCATAATAATAATCGCCATACTCGGCCCTGGTTTAATGAATACCGTATGGGCAATTATTTTAGCGTTACTACCGCAATTTATTCACTCGGTGCGCAACCTAATTGTTGATGAATTAAGTAAAGATTACATTACTGCGTTTAGACTCGATGGCGCATCTAATTGGCATATAATATCGCGCGGTATTTTCCCTAATATTTATGAGCATATTGTGGTTGTATTCACGATGGCGCTTTCTACTGCGATATTAGATATTTCAGCACTGGGATTTTTAAAATTAGGGGCTCAACCACCGACGACCGAATGGGGCGCAATATTAGCCGAAAACTTAGGCCTTATTTATTTAGCGCCATGGACTGTAGCGCTACCTGGTGTACTGTTATTTTTAGCCGTGTTATCTACTAATTTAGTAGGCGATGGCCTACGACAAGTGCTAAAAGCACGTAAGGCTGATTAAATGCAATTACTCGATGTTCGTAACTTAACAATTGAACTACGCACCTCTGAAACTGTAATTAGAGCCGTAGACAGAGTGAGTTTTAGCTTAAAAGAAGGCGAAGTACATGCGCTAGTAGGCGAGTCTGGCTCTGGTAAAAGCCTAATAGCAAAAGCGATTATTGGAGTATTAAACGAACGCTGGGACATTACTGCAGACCGTATTCATTGGCGCGGCGTAGACCTAATGCGTTTAAGCCCAGAGAAACGCCGTAAAATAGTAAGCCAAGATATAGCGATGATCTATCAAGATCCAAGTCGCTGCCTTGACCCAACCGCTAAAATATTTGACCAAATTGCCGAAACATTGCCAGAGATCGCAACTAAAGGTTTCTTTTTAAAGCGCAACCGCGAGAGAAAAGACAGAGTAAAAGCGCTTATTCATAAGGTGGGTATTAAAAACCACGAAGCAGTACTAAGTAGTTACCCTCATGAGCTCTCAGAAGGCGTATGTCAAAAAGTAATGATTGCAATGGCCATTGCCCGCACGCCTAAGTTATTAATCGCTGATGAGCCAACTACAGCGCTTGAGAGCACAACTCGCGCACAAGTATTTAGATTACTAAAAAGCTTAAACCAACTTAAAAACATGTCTATTTTGATGATCTCTCATGAACTGGAAGAGATTGCACATTGGTCGCATGGCATTCATGTTTTATATTGCGGGCAAATGGTTGAAGCAGGCCCAACCCATGAAATATTTAAACAGCCTCGCCATCCATACACGCAAGCATTACTAAAAAGCCTGCCAGACTACGAACAAGGCTTAGCACATAAAGAACCTTTTTATGCGCTTAAAGGGACTATCCCTACTCTGCAACATTTGCCTATTGGCTGTCGCCTTGGGCCGCGTTGTCCACAAGCGCAAAAAGCCTGTGTGGTTACACCAGCCCTGACTAAGCATCATGGGCATAGTTATGCGTGTCACTTTCCGTTAATTAAGGACATGAAGTAATGCAGCCACTGTTAAAAGTACAAGCGCTTAGTAAAACCTTTAATGTGCGAGCTGGGCTTTTTTCACGTAAAAAGTTTGAAGTTCTTAAAAACATTTCATTTTGCGTAGGTAGAGGTGAAAGCATTGCCATAATTGGCGAAACAGGCGCAGGTAAAAGTACGTTGGCAAAACTACTTTCAGGAGCTGATAGTGCCGATAGCGGGCAAATTTTACTCGAGAATAATATTATCGAAGATAATGGCGTACGTGATAATCAATGTCGCCATATTCGTATGATTTTTCAAGATTCAGCGGCATCGCTCAACCCAGGGTTAACCATTGGCGAAATGCTTGATGATTGCCTGCAATATAATACTGAGCTTGATGCTAGTGAACGCACTGAAAAGATTGATGCAACGCTTTCAAAGGTGGGTTTGTTAATCGATCATAAACACTACTACCCGCATATGTTTAGTGTGGGGCAACTACAGCGTGTTGCATTTTCTCGTGCATTAATTTTAGATCCTAAGGTGATTGTGCTTGATGAAGCCGTTTCGTCTTTAGACCCTTCTATACGCGCTCAAATAGTGAATTTATTACTTAAGCTGCAGCGCGACACAGGCCTTACGTATGTGATGATCACCCATCATTTAAGTCTAGTGCGCCACATCAGTGATTATGTGGTTGTACTCGATAAAGGCGAAGTAGTTGAATACGGCCCTACTGAAGATGTTTTTCAAAACCCTCAATCAAAAGTAACGCAGCGTTTATTAAGCTGCTAAAACAGATTATAAATACCTAACTTTTTTGTAAGGTAACCGTATTTAACTAGGTCTTCTTGTTAATTGTATTTAATTAATAAGAGATCTCATGCTTAAACAAAAGTTACTACTTAGCCTTTCCCCCCTACTCTTTCTATCAGCCTCAGCTATTGCTGATACACCAAAAAAGATTAAAAACTGGGTTGGTGGCGTTGATCATTTAGGTTTAACCGTATCAAACTTAGATGCATCCGAAGCATTTTTTACTGATGTACTTGGCTTTAAAACGCTAGGAAATGACCCAGCCTATCCTGCTTATTTTTTATCAAACAATAAAATAACCATTACATTATGGCGCGTGAAAAACGATGCAAAACGTGTGGAGTTTAATCGAGCAGAAAATGTGGGCTTACACCATTTAGCACTCAGTGTTGAAAGTATCAAAAAGTTAAGCGAGCTACATGAACACTTAAAAATGCAAAATAATATTATTATAGAGTTTGCACCCGAAAACTTAGGTAGCAGCCCAACCCAACATATGATGATAAGAGAGCCTAGCGGCAATCGGATTGAGTTTATTGCCAGAGGTAATTAAAAGACAATAAAAAGGCGCTTTAAAAGCTGTCTCTTGATCACAAGTCTGACTCAAGAGATTTTGCTAAATCGTAGCCTTCAAGGATGGCTTGTAATTTAAGCCATCCTTGCCATAACACTTTCACAGATGCACGCCCTGTGCGCTTGGTATCTTTCCAACCCCCTAACTTTGCCAGTTCTCGATACGCCCATGACATATTTGGAGCAGTTTCAGGCAATGGTGTTTTTATTCTCTTTAACCACAATAACTTCCATGCTTTAGGAGGTAGCAGTTGTTCACAACTTGGAGAATCAGGCTGCTCATTGGTGAACTTTAGTTGCAATATTCGCGTCGCAATAAACCCATTAATCGTCACCAACCTTTCCATGTTATCTTGGCTTTGAAGGCGTAAACTTTCGATATTCGTGCCATCACTTTTCCAGACTTTATGGTATTCCTCAACAAGCCAACGGTGCTCATAGTAGGTGATGATGGCTAAGGCGTCTTCTTTGCTGGTGACTGGTTCACTAGTTAATAAGTGCCAGCTTAAATCGTTCTCAGCGTTTCCTCGCTCTGCACAGCCGACATAGTAAACTGGGAGAGAGTGTCCTTTTTTATTGTAAGGCACTTTCAGTGTCACTGGCGCATAGGTGATATCCAGTGTTGCGCTTCGGGCTTTTC
>NZ_WTKZ01000069.1:12823-20246 GCF_011378805.1 Pseudoalteromonas sp. Z9A6 | reverse complement strand
CTACGATTTAGCAAAATCTCTTGAGTCAGACTTGTGATCAAGAGACAGCCAATTGGCGCCTTTATTAATACAGAACTAAGGCCTAATTACCTTTAACTTCTAAGTTAATAAACTTAACTAGTTCTTCAGGTTGCCCTACTAGCATCATAACTTGTTGGTTAATTTCCATCATAGTTTTACCTTCAGGTAGCTTTGCAGACACACTGAATGAATTTAAACCTTTCGCAAAGCTGGTTAAAGCCTCTGCAATATCTTCAGTTACAGGAGCTTGTTGTAACTGTTGCTCTAGCGTCATTTCCATTTGCTCAAGCGTCATACCTTGCTTTTCAAGCTCGCTTGAGAGTAAATCTTTTAATTTACCCTGGTTATTTAAGGCAAAGCTAACATTACGCGGCTCTAATTTACTCATTGCTTGCATAACAAGTGTTTGCTGCTGTAATTCTTGCTCATACGTCAGCGGTTGATCACCGGCTTCTTGCTGCGCCTTGCTAATAGCTAATGAAGCATCCATTAACGCTTTTGAATTAGCTAAACCCATATCCATATTAAAACTAACAATGTCTTTTGCATCAAGCTTAACTACTACATCACTATTGCCAGACTCTTCATCGTAATCAAGTGATGAATGTAAATCGTAACTTGCCGACGCTAACATTTCGTTTGTATCAGCTGGTAATTTTAATACGAAGCTTTTATCAAACTGAAAGCTTTTTACATCAAATGATGTATGTGGTGATATTTTATCCGGCTCGTAGCCAGTTATTTCAATGCTTTGAATATTAGCAACATTGTCACCTTCAGGGCTTATTACTTCCATGTTTGTTATTTCTACACTCTTTGAGATAACACTTGCCGATAAACCAGCGTATTTAAATGTAGCGCCAGTTTGCTCGCTTACTAAAGCAAGTTGCTTATCTACTTCTGCACGCACTTCTTGAGTTGCTACGTAGTTTGCGTAACTAACACCACCCACGCCTGCGGCCACAAGAGCTGCAACTATAACTAATTTTTTCATGTCATTTCCTTATTTAATTCTTTCTATAAAGTGTCTCAACTTAAGAGTAACACTGAAGAACATCACCGATAAGTGTTAATTAATCAAACTAAGTAACTCATGTACGGTTTTTACAGGGGTAATTTTAGCGCCTAGCCCTTCCATCGATTTATGGTAATTGCGAAATGGAATATATATTTCTGTAAAACCATGTTGTGCAGCCTCTTTAACACGCGGTACACCACTGTCTATTGGGCGTACATCGCCGTTTAAGCTAAGTTCTCCCATAATACACGTGGTACGAGGTACAACAAATTCGTTTAAACTGCTAAGTAACGCGGTTACTAATGCTAAATCGATGCAGGTTTCTGTCTCATCAATTCTTAAACCACCCACAATATTAAAAAACGTATCGTGAAATATTTTAGTTTTAGTATGCTTACGTAATATACCGGTCAGCATTTTTATACGATTCATATTTAAACCAACACAAACACGCTGCGGAAATTCAGCTTCTGTTTCGGTAGTTAAACATTGAATCTCAAGCAATAAATTACGATTCCCTTTACGAATACAGGTAATAGTAGAGCCAGGTGAGTCGGTGGTTGAACCCGATAAAAATATTTCACTTGGATTATCAACGCTTAACATCCCACGTTCACACATTTTAAAAATGCCAACAGTATCAATATCACCAAAGCGGTTTTTATTTGCCCTAAGTGTTCGTATTTGCCCATCGTTGGTATCTATGTGTAAAAGCGCATCAACAATATGTACAAGTGTTTGAGGGCCTGCTATTTCGTTATTTTTATTTACGTGAGCAATAATGAACATAGTTACATCATTTTGCTTACAGTACTGAGTTAATGCTTGGGCGGCGCTTTTTACTTGCGAAGGCGAACCTGGGCTACCATTTGCCGTATCGGTTACAACAGCTTGAATAGAGTCAATAACAGCAAACTTAATTTTATTTTTCTCGAGCTCTTCGATGATGGTTTCAACACTCGTTTCTGAAAGTAAATAAAGCTCGTCCGGGTTATAGTTTAACTTTAAACGATTTACCCTGTTTTTAAACTGCGATAAAGATTCTTCTGCCGTACAGTAAAGTGACGGCATCCGTTGTGACATTCTTGCCACTAGGTCAGATAGCAAAGTTGTCTTACCCGCCCCCGGATCGCCCGAAATAATATTAACCGAGCCAGTAGTCACCCCGCCGCTTAGTACGCGATCAAGCTCGCCGATTTCAGTTAGCTGCTTTTCAGCCTCTGATGTAGCAATATCATTGATTTTTTTAGAGCCACCACCAACACCACCAGCATAACCACCAACGTTTGCTCGTATTGATGCTTTTTTACTGTGCCCTGCTGAAGGCTTAAATTCCGCTAATGTGTTCCACGCACCGCAGCGACATTGACCCTGCCAACGTTGATAGTTCATGCCACATTCGGTACAAACAAATTCTACTTTTGCCGCTTTAGCCATTGATAACTTTACCTACTATTCTTTAAATTAAAAAAATTCTTACTATTAAGCGCTTATTTTGCCATTTCAGGCATTTACTTAGCAACAAACTCTTGCCTGCTTAAAAATCTAGCGTCACAATCAATAAATACACATGGTGTTTCTTTTTAGCTATAATTTAGGGCATACTTTTTGCTTTGTAATAGTTTAAAGTAACTTGCCAATAAAATGGCAAATAACACATACATAACAAGAGCTAAACAGTAGTAACTCAAATAATTGTACCTATATTAACAACATAGCGCGATTTAACGTTTATTGAACTTCTAATAAATGGACTTAACAGTATACCTACTTTTTCAATTAGACGGTGATGGTTTTATAAATGGCTGATGACATAATGCTCAAACACGAAGACCTCGTGAATGAGTTAAAAACATATTTAGGCAACGCTAAATTTGATTTAATTTTTAAGTCTAAAATAGCTGGGCTTACAAAGCCTGAACAGTTTTTAATGAAAATGGAAATGACACGCTTATCTCAGCCGATAGCGCGCTTTATTGACTTACGTGGTTTAGTGACTGGGCAGGTAAAGCCTTATGATCACAATGGCAAACAACATTTCATGGATGAAACAGCGATTGAAGTATTTGAAGCTGCGCTAAAACAACACGGTGGTTATACCCTTGCCGTTTATGAGGCAGTGATGAACACCGAAAATAATCATCGGGTGTTACAACGCAAAACCACAGAAAAAATTGCAGAGCAAGCCATTGATGACTCCCTTAATACAAATGTTATAAAGTTTGCCTCTTATGAAAGCCGCTCTGAAGAGCGAATGAACTATTCAATTAAAGTAACGGTTGAATACAACGACAAAAAAAGTATTGCTGCTAGCACTTCCGATATATCCCTCAGTGGTTGTAAAATAAAGCTAGCCACTCGTTATGTACTAAAAAAAGGACATTTAATCGCCTTGCGTTTGGTAGGTTTAGAGCAAGACTTTGAGCTAGGTTTAAAAAATGGCATTCAGTATGAGGTTGTCGCCGTAGAAAATATTTCTAAAGAGTTTAATCATATTCGTTTAAAACGCACCTTTATTGAAAATAATGAAGCGTTTGATAATTTTTTAGAAAGCTTTATCCACGGTAATAAACGTCGCTATAAAGTAAACCTTGATAATACGCTCGATGCTGTGGTTTCTAAGGGTTACGAGCAATACTATATTCCACGCGTCACCTCTTTATATGTGTTTTTAAGTAAAAAAGACAATGTACTTTATCCTAGCTTAAGTCTAACCACCGAAAACAACATTTTTATTCAACGTTACTTTACCGATGAACGCCAAAACCCTTGTTTATACAGTGTGCTTAATGAGCAACGCATTAATGCATTACTTTTAAAACAGGCTCCAGTTAAAGAAGATTATTTATATACTTTTACTCATATTTCAGCGGGCAAAATTTATTATTATTCTGCAACACGTAATGAGCTTGAACAAAACCCTCAGCTAAAAAACTTATTTTTAGGTTTTGGCAGTCAAAAAGACACTTGGCAGTGCTTTAAAATACAAATTATGCCAAGCCATCCAGATGACTCATTTATTCCTTTATCGTTACCAAACACTGTAAGTAAAAATATTGAAAAGCTCAATAAGCCGCCTTCTCCTCGGGTAGAAGGGTTAGTGAAAAATGTAAAATATATGGTGGTACTAACTGCTATTGGTAATAAAACTGAACAGCAACACTATCAGCAATTAAATTACGATAAAGCTTTGATTAATCAATTGAAGAGTTTTGGCCATAGCAAAAGTAAGTCTGCGCCTTATTTAGATATTGTACCTTTAGAGTATGTAAATCTTCGCTCTGATAAGCGCTACTTATATAAAACGAATGTGTCGATTAGCGTAAACGATGAGGTAGTACATGGCCTTACTCGCGACTTTTCGGTTATGGGCTTGCAGCTTGAATGCAAACAACCAGTAAGCTTAAAAAAAGGCGACATTGTTTTACTCTCGTTTCCTGACTTACAAAAAATAACCAAAACATATCAGCTTAGTGAGCTAAAGTACGAAGTGATGGCTGTAAATAAGTCGTTCACTATTATTAATTTAAAAGCCAGCCGAGTTGCCGACTTACCCCATGCTGGAGTGCTGTTTTTTACGCAGTTAATTAACAGTAATAAAGATAAACTAAAAGTGTCAGAAGAAGCGCCTAAAGTGCCAGGGCTCTCTACAGCACTTAGAAATATGGTAACTAAAAGCGTTTGCCAGTTCCCACTTTATTTACATAAAGAAGGAGCGCACTTTAAAGCAGGTGCAATTGGCTTTGGCTTATACCCTAGCCCACTACATGTGCTTTTACAAAACTTTGGTTTGTTGAGTAATAAAACCGATTTATCGAGCATTATTACTGATGAGCAAATCGTTAATGTGATCACCCCACAGATAAAAGATCTTAGCCGCCAAGATCCGCCAAGCGCCTTTACACTTGTGATTAATTTTGATCCCCGTAAGGGCAGTATTTCAGAGTCTACTACCAGTTATTGCATAGCAGGTGAGGATTATAATGATTTTCAGGAACAAATAAGCAAAGGCTTAAAGTCGAATCTTATTTTTGTTATGCGCTTGTACATATCACGTACTGGACGCCCAGATACCGATTATTTATCTAACGAACTAAAATATGTGAGTCAATATGCGCTGCATAAAGCAAGGGAATTAGAAGAGGCATTGTGGTCTGTAGCGGGTGTCGGTGATATTGTCGATATCACCGAAGAAGCCTTAAGCCATTTAAAACTTGAACAGCAACAAGTTGACCAAATGGGTCGCCGCAAACTGCTTTGGCTAAACCGCCTGCGTTAAACAGTAGCCACACTATTTAATGGTATAGCTAGCATATACAGTAATTGTAATAACGAGCCTTGGCAAATAGCTGCTTGGGCTTGCTCAACCACTTTTGCTTTACCATGTACTGCTACACCTAGCCCTGCTGTTGCCATCATTTTTAAATCGTTAGCCCCATCGCCAATCGCCACTGTTTGCGACTTTATTAATCCCAGCTGTTGCTGTAATGACTCTAAAATAACGGCTTTTTGCTGTGCATCTACAATTGTGCCTAATACTTTACCTGTGAGCTTATTATCTTTAAATTCAAGCACATTAGCGTGTACTTCATCTAAATTGATTAACGCTTGTACTTGCTCTGCAAAGGGTACGAAACCACCCGACGCAATGGCTAAGTGCCACTGATGCTGTTTAAGTATTTGGCAAAGCATTTTAATACCCGGCATTAAAGGTAAATTATTTTTTAACTCATCTATTAAGCTTTTTTCAATTCCGGTAAGTTTAGCGACGCGCTGATTTAGGCTTTCACTAAAATCAAGCTTACCAGCCATTGCCAGTGCTGTTACCGAAGCAACCTCATCGTATACGTTAGCTAAGCGTGCAATTTCATCTATGCACTCAATAGTAATAGCGGTTGAATCCATATCCATTACCAATAAACCTGGCTCATACAAGTTGGGTGGGCAAGCTATTTGCACTAGCTGAAAATCAAGTGTGCTGGAAAATTGTTGTAATACTAGCGGGTTTATAGTTTTATCTGCATTTTGCGCGTAAAAACACAGTGCTGGTGCAAGCCCTAAATCAGGTTGGTATTGGCATATAGCGGTGACGTTTTGGTTATGTGTCGCTAAAAAGTCAACAATATTGGCAATGTGTTTTTCTGCAAAATCACCTGCAAATGCGATGCTAAATAACCCTAATGCTTTGTTTGGAATATAATCGAGAGGTGTAGATACACCACCACTATAGCTAAACCATTTATTTAGAGTTAAGTGTTGTAATGGTTGCTCAGCAGCTTGCTGTGCCATGTTGATTTGCGACATGGGATCTCCGTGTTTATTTTTATTTTCCTGATAGTTGGCATCTCAAAACTGCTATTCTCAACACTAAATTCGCCATCAGGTGGGGTTTAAGGTTATAGTTAGTGTAGTTGTAACATCAAATCAAAATGCTGTCAGTAGCATAAACGGTGACTATGAAAAATAACCATATTAAAAACCCTATAAGCGCATCCCAAAGAAAGCGACTCGTTCGCTTAATTCTTGCGGCTGGCTGTTTTGTATTACTAAGCTGGGTGGGTGTTAATAGTAGTTTTCAGAGTCACCAGTTACTGTACGATAGCGCCGACAGCACCGCCAAAAGCCTCACTCAGTTTATGGCTTTAAATGTTAAAACACCTTTAATCGAAAAAAACAAACCCCAGCTCAATGCAATTTGTAACGATATAAGTAAAGATGAGTTCGTGCTTTCGGCCACTATTTACGATCAACAGGGTATTTTATTAGCCAGTAGCGACAATTGGCAGTCGCATCATGTTTATGGTCAACTTTCTGATTCTACCCCCGGAATAAGTAAGTTAAAAACACCTTTTATGGAACCTGTAATAAGCGATGATGACCGCCCTATAGGTTTTGTATCTATTACTTATTTAACTCGCGCTGCAATATCCGACAGCCATAATCATTTTCATGACTTAGGCAGACAGGTTTTATTAATGCTAGTGATTGCTTGTATTTTTACGTGGCAGTTAGGCCGTGGATTAAAGCGCTGGCAGGTAAATCGTTATATGCAAAAAACATCTGAACAAGAATCATAAAGTTGCTTTGCAAGCGTCTCTTTTTCGCTGTGTGGCTTTAAATCACATAGTGCGTCAAACACATCAGGTATATGCAATGGCGTGTTAACTTCCCCTTGGTAGCCACTTAACGGCATTGAAGGTGAATCCGTTTCAAGCACTAAGTGCTCGGGCTCAATAGCGGCAATAACAGCACGGGTTTTAGCTGCACGTTGATAGGTAATAACACCGCCTACGCCAAGCTTAAAGCCCTGTTTGATATAATACTTCGCTTGTTGGATTGAACCTGAAAATGCATGAATCACTCCCCCATTTTTTTTTTTTTTTT
>NZ_WTKZ01000069.1:0-12813 GCF_011378805.1 Pseudoalteromonas sp. Z9A6 | reverse complement strand
CGCTTGTTGGATTGAACCTGAAAATGCATGAATCACTCCCCCATTTTTTGGCTTACAACGTTTAAACGCTTGCGCAATTAAATCATGGCTTTGCCTGTGATGTACAATGAGCGGTAAGCTTAGCTCGTTAGAAAGCTTTATTTGCTGTTCAAATAAATAAGTTTGTTTAGAGAGGTTTTCAATGCTTCTATCAAGCCCACACTCACCAATGGCCACTAACTGATGCTTATTTGTAGTTGCAAACTCGAATAACGCTTCTATGTGCGATTCTTTATGTTGATCTAAGAAGTAAGGATGTAGCCCTGCCGCTATTTTTATACTTGGATAGGTTGCTTTGAGCTCTATAAGAGTATGCGATTGAGCAAGCGTAATACCCGGTACAACAAACTGATTAACTCCCTTTGCTACACACTCGGTTATGAGCGATTCACGACTTGAATCAAACTCACTAAAATCGAGGTGGCAATGAGAGTCAATAAATTGCACGTTTACTTACTCATCTATTTATTAAGGGTTTAAGCGTGTAATTTGCCAGCTGTTATCTGCTTGGCGCTGATACATAAAACGGTCATGTAAACGATGCGCCCCACCTTGCCAAAACTCAATTTTAGTGGGCACTACACAATAACCGCCCCAAAAATCAGGTAATGGAATTTCACCTTTAGCAAACTTGTTTTTCATATTAGCAAAGGTTTCCATGAGTACTTTACGTGATGACACCGGACGACTTTGCGCTGATGCCCACGCTGCTAATTGGCTTTCTTTAGGACGAGATAGAAAGTACTTTGCCACAACAGAAGTTGGTAATGGTTTAGCCTCGCCATAAACTATAACTTGGCGTTCCATGTGATGCCACGGAAAGTGCAAGGAAATTTTGTTATTGCCTTTAAGCTCCTGCGCTTTACGCGAACCTGTATTGGTAAAAAATACAAAGCCGTTATCATCTAAATGTTTTAAAAGCACAATACGCTGTGAAGGTTGACCGGTTTCATCAACAGTTGCTACAACCATTGCAGTAGGATCGGGCAATTGACTTGCTACCGCATGCTCAAGCCACGTTTCAAACTGCTTAAACGGATCATCTTGCAAGTTATCTTCGCTTAACGCGTCTTGCAGGTATTCACGACGGATATCTTCGAGTTTCATAACAAGTCCTTTAAATAAAGCCATAGAAAAGAGCTTAGAGTAGCGAGCTTAAAACAATAGATGTTGAGTAATAACAAACATTAAGATTCAGGTATATACGATAGCAATAAACGCAGAGACTCAGGTGCATTCGATAGCAATAAGTATAGAGTCTCAGGTGAATCGTTGGGTTTCGTTTCACTCAACCCAACCTACAATGTAAAACATTACATCTGCAAGTGTAGAAGTGCTGACAAGACGGAGTGCTTTTTTATGCCAAGGAGCATACATTTAGTATGTGACTTAGGCTAAAAAAGCACGACAACGCAGTCAAAGCGAACTACACGCAGCAGAAGGTGATTACATTTGCTCCATAACTTCAATACCTAGCAGATCCAATCCCGTTTCTAGTGTTTTAGAAACCAGATTACACAGCACTAAACGGCTATCGCGCACGCTTGGCTCTACGCCTTCTTTAAGTACTGGGCAGGCTTCGTAAAATGTCATGTATAAGCTTGCAAGCTCATATAAGTAACCACATAGTACGTGCGGTGTTGCTTCGCTGATCATTAAATCAAGTACTTCTTCGAGCTGCAGTAGCTTAAGTGCAAGTGCTTTTTCTTGAGGCTCAACAATTGCAACGTCTGAATTTAATGTAGCAGCATCAACGCCTGATTTGCGGAAAATACTGCGTACGCGTGTATAAGCATATTGTAAGTAAGGAGCTGTTGCGCCTTCAAAACTTAGCATGCTGTCCCAGTTAAAAATGTAATCACTGGTACGGTGCTTAGAAAGGTCGGCATATTTAACTGCGCCAATACCTACTTTACGGGCAATTTCACTGCGATCGCTATCACTTAAATCAGACTCACGTTCAGCTAATTTTGCTGCTGCGCGGTTAATTGACTCTTCTAATAAATCAGCAAGCTTTACTGTGCCGCCAGTACGTGTTTTAAATGGTTTATTATCGGCGCCCATCATGGTGCCAAACGGGCAAAACTCGTAGCTTGTTTCGTCTCTTAATAAACCAGCTTTACGCGCTGTTAGCTCTACTTGGTTAAAGTGTAGATTTTGACGTGCATCTACAAAAATTAAGATGCGATCAGCACCTAATTTATTTGAACGGTAGTCACATGCAGCTAAATCTGTTGTTGCATATAAAAAACCACCGCCAGATTTTTGTACGATAAACGCTGATGGCTCGCCATCTTTATTAGCTAGCTCATCTAAAAACACCACTTGCGCGCCTTGCGACTCTACGGCAATGTTTTTATCTTTAAGTAGGCTAATAATATCGTTAAGCTCTGCATTGTATGCGCTTTCAGCCATAATATCGGCTTGAGTAAGCGTTACATTTAAACGCTTGTATACTTCTTCAGAGTGTTTAACTGAGGTGGCTATAAATAGTTTCCAAAGTTTTTCACAATGCGCATCGCCGCCTTGTAATTTAACAACGTAGTCACGTGCTTTATCTGCAAAGCCTTCTTCGTCGTCAAAGCGTTTTTTAGCATCGCGGTAAAAAGTTTCTAAATCAGCAAGCGCAACAGTATCTAAGTCAACGCCTTGACTAATTTGATCTTCTAAATGCGCGATTAACATACCAAATTGCGTACCCCAATCACCCATATGATTTTGGCGCACAACCGTATCGCCTCTAAATTCAAGCGCACGTACAATTGAGTCACCAATAATAGTTGAACGTAAATGACCTACGTGCATTTCTTTAGCTAGGTTTGGTGATGAATAATCAACAACAACTTTTTGTGGCTTAGCGTGCTCGTTTACAGCTAGTTTTGCATCATTGTTAGCCGCTTTAACGCTTTGCGCTAAAAACTCAGGCTTTAAATGGATATTAATAAAACCAGGACCCGCAATTTCAGTCTTTTGTGCAATATCGCTTACATCAAGGTTATCAATAATTTTTTGTGCAAGCTCACGCGGGTTGCTTTTCATTTTTTTAGCTGCGCCCATGGCTGCATTAATTTGGTAATCACCAAATTGTGGACGCGTGCTTTGCGTTACTGCCGGGTTTGTGTCTTCAGGGAAGCCTGCACCGACCATAGCTGCAATGGCTTTTTCAATTAAAATAGTACGAATATTCATATTTTTTTACCTTTATAAACCCGCCAAAGCAGGTTTTCTTTTAATTCTTGTAAATGAGCTCTAGTTTTCGCGTGTATGGCTAAACGTTACTTCTGGGTAACGCTCTACCGATAAGTTAAGGTTTACACGGCTCGGCGCAATGTAAGTTAAGTTATCACCGCCATCGAGTGCTAAATTGCTTTCGCATTTACGTTTAAATTCTTCAAACTTTTTAACGTCATCACTGCTTACCCAGCGTGCCGTATTCACGTTTACGCCTTCATAAATAGCATCAACGTTATATTCTGCTTTTAAACGTGCTACAACCACATCAAACTGAAGTACGCCTACCGCGCCTACTATTAAGTCGTTATTAATAAGTGGTCTAAATACCTGTACAGCCCCTTCTTCAGAAAGCTGTACTAAGCCTTTTAATAATTGCTTTTGCTTAAGCGGATCGCGAAGGCGAATACGACGAAATAGTTCAGGGGCGAAGTTAGGAATACCACTAAATTTAAGTTTTTCGCCTTGCGTGAACGTATCACCAATTTGAATTGTACCGTGGTTATGCAAGCCAATAATGTCGCCAGCGAAAGCATCTGCGGCACGTTCACGATCGCCCGCCATAAAGGTTACTGCATCAGAAATGCTCACTTGCTTGCCAATTCGCACGTGATTCATTTTCATGCCTTGGCTGTACTTACCCGATACAATACGCATAAATGCAATACGGTCACGGTGTTTAGGGTCCATGTTGGCCTGAATTTTAAATACAAACCCGGTAAAGTTTTCTTCAGTTGCAACAATTAGTCTGTCTTCGGTTTCACGTGGTAATGGCGTTGGCGCCCACTTAGTTAAACCATCTAACACGTGATCAACACCAAAGTTACCAAGTGCGGTACCGTAATAAACTGGCGAAAGCTCACCGGCTAAAAACAAATCTAAATCAAATTCGTTTGATGCACCAATAACAAGCTCAAGCTCATCACGTAACTGCGCAGCTAAGTCTTCACCAATGGCAATATCTAACTCTGGATTATCAAGGCCTTTAATTGTGCGAACATCTTGAATTTTATGACCTTGGCCCGTTTTATATAAAACAGCTTCATCATTATGAATGTGATAAACACCTTTGAATTCTTTACCACAACCAATTGGCCAAGTAATGGGGGCACAGGCAATATTTAGCTCTGTTTCAACTTCGTCCAGCACTTCCATTGGGTCGCGAATATCACGGTCACATTTGTTCATAAACGTAACAATAGGTGTGGTACGCAGGCGTGTAACTTCCATTAGCTTACGGGTACGGTCTTCTACACCTTTAGCCGCATCAATAACCATTAAGCACGAATCTACTGCTGTTAATGTACGGTACGTATCTTCAGAGAAATCTTCGTGTCCTGGCGTATCAAGTAAATTAACAAGTGCGTCGTTATATGGAAATTGCATTACAGACGTAGTAACTGATATACCACGCTCTTTTTCCATTTCCATCCAGTCAGATTTAGCATGCTGGTTAGAGCCGCGACCTTTTACAGTACCAGCTCTTTGAATAGCTTGTCCGAATAACAATACTTTTTCGGTAATCGTTGTTTTACCAGCATCAGGGTGAGAGATGATAGCAAAGGTCCTTCGCTTATTGATTTCATTAAGAAAATCTTGGTTTGCCATGTATAAATTCTTTTAGTTTGTACACGGATTTGTACACACTTTTGGAAGTACTCTCTTTCAGTTCTTCGCTTGTCAAATCCGTCGTGTTAATCGTAATTGGCCGCTATTTTCGCTGATCTTGACTTTATAAACAATCAATGGTTATCTAATCGGTTACCATTTACTCTCAGCGTGCGCCAATGCTCAGTTGTAGCTGTTTGCAATCGTTGCTTCTTCAGCTCATGAACAACTGTGGCTAAACCACAAATTCCTTCGCTACCAAAAATCGATGATAGCTTGTCGTACTACACCAATGATGGTGCAGTTGCCGTTGATCGGTATTGCAGGGTATTGGGGGTTCAAAGGTTTTAGGTACTTCTGTTCACCGTCAATGACCAACTGCTTAAAGGTTGCTTCTTTCGAATCATCCAAACGCGCAACAACCAATGAACCTGAAGTGCAAGGTAACTCAGGATCAACAACGATCACTGCCCCCTCAGGTATGGATTTTTTCCCGCTTGGATTTTCCATACTGTCGCCTTTTACGCGAAGTGCGAAACAACCCTCATGTGCTTTTCCAGTGACTTCACGCCACTCTTCAGCATCTTCATGGGCAAATCCCTCCGCTATTTCAGTCCAATCACCGGCCTGAACCCAGTTAATGAGAGGAATTCTTCCCTTAATGTCAGGCCCAACTTCTACATTACCGACCCCCAAGCCAATCTCGCCATCACCTGTGGCGAGCCAATGAGCATTCACGCGAAGCGCCTCCGCGATCTGCATGGTGTAACGAGACCTAGCCGATTTACCAGAGCAAATCTGGCTGATCGACTGCTGTTTGATACCAATGCGACGAGCCAACTCAGACTGAGTCACCCCAGTAAGCTGCAAGGCATGGTTTAGTCGTTCGGATAAAGTTTTCATAAGCCCGTATTCTACAAATAAAACTGTAGCCTTTCAACAATTTTAACTGTTGACTAATCTACAGTTTAAACTGTAAAACTCAATCTTGTAACAGTTATTATTGTAACAGGTGACGGTATGGAAGTGTTCAACACGACACAAAAACATCTCCGCCGTGCCATTGACTTGTTCGGCGGGCAATCAGCATTAGCACGAGCCATCAACTCAAAACAGCAAAACGTCTGGTTTTGGTTGAATAAATCAGGGCGTGTTCCCGCTGAATTCGTTTTACCCATCGAACAAGCTACGCAAGGACAGGTAATGTAAATACCCCATTTAGAACACAGTCATCTCGTAGAATATTTATGCCGCATTTCGGTACTCAAACGGCGTCATATCATTGAGTGAATCGTGCGGTCGTTGATGCATAACTCAATCCAATCTTCGGCTATTTGCTTCACTTCATTCAGGTTGTTGAAGATGTAGCCGTCGAGTACATCGTCACGATAAGTTAGGTTGAACCGTTCAATGTATGCGTTTTGATATGGGCAGCCGGGCTTGATGTAATCAATCATAATGTCATGTGCTTTTGCCCAATTCACAAACACTTCCGAGGTGAATTCGCTGCCATTATCAACTCGAATTTTCTCAGGGTAAGCGTGTCACTCAGCAAGTTGGTCAAGATAGCGTATGACGCGCAGCGACGACATGCTGGTCGCAATATCGATACCTAAAACTTCGCGATTAAAGTCGTCAATAACGTTAAATGTGCGGAACCTGACTTTGTTGTGCAAGCTGTCGCTCATAAAGTCCATTGACCAGGACTTACTCCAGTGCATTTGGAGCAGCTCTGGAATGCGATTGGGTAGTCGCTTTTTACCTTTGCGTCGCAGGTTCAGTTTTAACTTAGTATAAACGCGATAAACTCGTTTGTGGTTCCAGCGGTTGCCTATAGCTTACGAAGGCGTTTGAAGCACTTCGGGAAGCCCCACCGATGGTGCCTTTCGATTAAAGCATTCAAGGCATCAATGATTTCGTCATCATCGTTCAATTTCGGCTAGTAATAGTAAGCAGTGCGACTGATACCAACCACATCACAGCTCTATTACAACGCTCGCCTTATACTGCACCTGCAACTCGCGTGCCCAGACTTTTCGTTCTGCCACAGGTGCTAGAGCTTTTTTTATGATGTCTTCTTGCATCTGTGACTTGAGGCTCAACTCAGCATACATCTGCTTAAGCCGACGGTTTTCTTCCTCAAGCTCTTTTAAGCGGCGCACATACGACGCCTCCATGCCGCCGTATTTTTCGCGTCATTTATAAAACGTTGAATTACCGATACCGTACTTACGGCAGATATCTTTCACCGGCATACCGGCTTTGGCCTCTTTTAAAATCGCCACAATCTGGCTTTCTGTCATGCGTTTGCTCATCGTAAAACTCCTTTGTTTTAGTTTAAAAGAAATTCTACGAGTGAGCTGTATTATTATACGGGGTAGCTACACTAACAATCGGTGTAAAAACTCCGATAAAAAGTATGATTAAGCCGAACACTTGTTTTGTGTTCATGAGTTCTCCTTTTTGTATCGCTAACGCCTGAGTTAAACCGCGCCGCGAACCGGCGTCGGCTTGAACGAATTGTTAGTCTTGCTAGCCAGGTAGCTTTGCCGCAAGTACATCAACGCTTTCGATGGACGGGGGCTCGGAGAACAACTCACCTGCCTTTGCCATCAACGCGGCTGCGACCTTGCCGGAGAGATGGGCCTGGCGACCCGCGTCATCCGGGAAAGCATCAAAGATTCCGAAAGTGCTTGGTCCAAGGCGAATGCCAAACCACGCAGTGGTGGCAGGCTCCTCATTGACGATGGGAAGGCCACTCATAAGGAAGCTCTCAACCTCTTTCTCTTTTCCGGGTTTCGCTTCAAGGCGAACGAACAAGGCTACTTTGACCATGGAATATCTCCTGTTGTTAAAACGACATCACGATATGCGATGTTCTCTTGTAAGCTTAGCTGGTAATGCCTAATTTTTCTAGACACCTTCTACCCTTTTAAAATATTCACGCCCAAAGTTGTTTGGCGATACTCTGTCATTTTTCGTATGACGCCGAGTTGGATTGTAAACCATCTCAATATAATGAAACACTGCCTGTTTGGCTTCAGCCCGGTTTGGATAAATACGACGGCGTATTTTTTCCTTCTTTAAATTGCTGAAGAAGCTCTCAGCAACCGCATTACCATGATAGTTACCACGTCGACTCATACTGGCTTTAATATTGTATGCATCGAGTAATTTTCTGAACTGCCGACTGGAATATTGAGAGCCCTGGTCGGAGTGCAAACTGACTTGTTGCTGCGGTTTTCGTCACCAATAAGCGGCTGCAATGGCTTGCATAGCCAAGTCTTCGGGCATTCGTTCGCTCATCGACCAACGAACGATATTACGTGCGAATAAATCCATGACGACGGCTAAAAAAAGAAAGCCTTCATGTGTTTTAATGTAAGTGATGTCGGTCACCCACCATTGATTAGGGTGCTCGACGTTAAATGCGCGATTTAACGCGTTATCGGCAACAATATCGGTCTTACCTCCGTAGTAGCCTCGGGGCGTGTTATAACCCCGCTGCGCACGAATGCCTTCTTTTTGCATTAAGCGTAAGATCCGATCACGGCCACAATATTGGTTGGAGTCACGAAAGTCCATGTAGATATTGCGGTAACCATGAAAGCCACCGCTTTCTATCCAAAACTGCTTAATTTTTTGCGCGAGTTTTTGGTCTTCACGCTCTCGCTTGCTGACTGGCGATTTCAGCCAATCATAATAACCGCTGGGGTGAACGTCTAACGTTCGGCACAAAACTCTCACGGGATAACGTGAACTACAAGATTTTATGAACCGGTACCGTTCTTTGACTCACCGACAAAGAACACCGCGGCTTCCTTTAACAGGTTCCTTTCTTGTTCAACACGTTTCAGCTCACGTCTCAGCCGGGCATTTTCAGCTCGTAAGTCTTGTTCTTCTTCACGCGCTTTTGCTGGCTTTGAAATTTTTTAAGCCATCCATACAGCGTTTTAGTGCTTATACCTAGACGTTCAGCAACATCATTCACACTGTAGCCATGCACTGCGACTTGATTCACTGCTTCTTGTTTAAACTCGTCCGAATATCGGATACTTTTACCCATGATTTACTTCTTATGATCATAGTTACATTTTTACCATAAAAGGGGAACATTATTGGCTCAGCTATTTTAGAAGGGGCACGCCATGCGGGAGGATGCACGGCGAACTGAGGACGAAGCGCCGGCGTGGACAGCGCCGACGGACAATCACTGATCACGAAAACAAAAAGGCCGGCTTGATGAATGCTTCCGAAAAGAATGTGGTTCTACGGCTTAATGAGCATAAGAAGAGCGCATCAAATCCCTGACGGCTATCTGTCAAATTGCATGGGCGTAGCCATGTTCCATCACAGCATTTTATCAGACCGGCGCGCATCTCTTACCGCCAGAAAAATCGGCACACCAATCTGCGAGAACAACGCCAGGGCCCAAAGGGCGTTGCTGACAATCGACGGTACGAGGGGATGAACGGCTAGCACAACCAGCGCCATGACAATGCCGAACAGCCTCAGACCGGCGCTATGGTAAGTGTCGATGGCATCAGCCACAGTTCGACGCAGCGCCCATAGCGAAGCTAAAAAAACCGCAAGGCCGACCGAGCCAAGCGCGGCGTAGCCGGGCGGATAAGGCTCCCACAGGCCGACGTAGACTTCTCCGGCCAGCGCAACGCCAATCGTCACCGCACTCCACAAAATCACGATGTGAGCAAACCAGTATCTCAGCAGCACGGCACTGGTGCGGCTCTTCGGTTTTGCATTGCCGGCGCAGTCGAAATAAGTCCAGGCCAGCGCGAAGAGGGACAAGCCGCCCATGGTCACATTGAACAGCGTACCCGCGCTGACTTTGTAGACGCCCTTGTCGGCCAGTGTGACCACCAGCTTAAAGAAGCCTTCACCCAGCAAAATCAACATCAGAAGGCCGAAGCGCTCCGAGATGTGTCCGAGTTGAGGCACAAAGCGTTCGAAGCGGAGCGTGCCCACGCGCGGCAGCATGTACTGCAGCTGGATTGCTGCCACGCCGGCGGCAAAGACCCAATAGGCGACCGGTGTGGGCAAAAAAGCCGACAGTGCGAACACCCCGGCCAACACGAAAAAATTCCGCCCCTGTTCCTGCGCCAGCGTATTGCCCGCGTTGTCGGTACAGCGCGCCCGCCAGTAAAGATAGGCCGTCAGCGCCCGATTCAACGCATAGCCCAGCGCGAAATACGTCCAGCCTTCACCGCCCACGTCGGGAATTGCCGCCGCGATGGTCATCATCGTGACAATCTTAAGTGCCATCACCACGCGATGCGGCATGTCCGTGGAGATATACAGCGAGTTATAGACCGAACTGTCTGCCCAGGCATAGAAAATCGCCAGGAACAGTCCCGTAAACACCCAGAATCCTTGCCACCCCAGATGATGGGACAGGTAATTCCCCAGAATGAAAATTGTCACTACATGGACCAGATCGAAGAAAAGTTCCACCCAGTGCACGTGGTCGTGGGTTTCATCGACATCCATGTGATGGCGCGGTCGCCGCCAGAGAAGATCGTTAATTACCATACACACCCCCTTTGCCTTATTGTTATGGCGGGGGTTCTACCCCGTTTCTACGGACAGTTTAAAACGTTTGTAAACTACCTGTCTTTATTCGCTACTCTACGTCGTATTCTTAGATTATGAAACCGCTCGATGTAAAAAATATATCGGCACAATGACCGATAGCACTCATGCTCCCCAAAAGCGCCATAAACTGTCAGGTACTGCATCCAAGCTGCTGCGCCTTCAGCAAAGGTTAGCCCTGCTGGTTTGAGTGCTACATATTCACTTGGTACGACAATCTCTTCTGCGTAGCAGCCATTCTGAGAAAGCCCCATCTGAGGGACAATACAAACCTCTTCCCCAAGGCGTAAATGATTTACCTCTTCCCCGACTTCAATGACTACCCCGGATGCTTCATAGCCGATTCGCAAAGGGAAGTCGGCCTTTTCTATAGTGGCCTCGCCTAAACATGGCATCAGCACGATTGAGCCCAACAACTTTGACCGCAATACGTACATCAGTGGCCTGCAAACTTGGACTCGCCAGCGAGTCAATAGTTAATACCTCGGGACCACCTAATTCATGGAAACGAACAGTTCGAATTAGTTTTCTTGGACTCTTATGCATCCTCAACAATAACCTTTTAAACGGAGTCAAGCTTTCAGAGAGTTAATTGTTTTAATATTCTCACTTCGTTCCGATGTATAGGGCGGTATAGAGTATGTACCCACAACATGTGCTACTAAATCACTCACCCCCTCAGAGTACAGAGAAACCTCCCCAACCACGAGAGTACGGCCGACTTTTATCAGAGAACATTCCGCAATGATTCGCTCATTTGCCGATGGCTTACGTAAGAAGTTGATGTTAAGGCTAGTTGTTACTGCTAATGGCACGATGCCAATTTTACCAAGTATCGCCACATAAAGTGCCACATCAGCCACACTCATTAAAACAGGCCCCGAAACCGTTCCGCCAGGACGTAATTCATCCTGACCTACATGATGAGATACAGTCGCTCCACCGTTGCTCACTGCTTCCACAACGCATTTGCTTTGTGGAAACTCCGATTTCATGAAAGCGATAACTTCTTCTTTTGTAGCTGTCATTGAGACTCCTTAAATATTTATTCACGTTTATAGGCACCTGGTGAAGCGTTACTCCAAAACTTCTATACCCTATTGTGAGCCTAGTTTCTCTTCCACCAATGCAAAGCCCTGACTTTCGTAAAGATATCGAGCTGCATTAAGCCCTGAAAAAGTCCATAAGTTGATTTGGACGAAACCCTGAGCATCGGCAAAAGCTAATGCAGAATTGAGAAGCTGTTTACCTAGCCCGAAACCTCTTAAAGAGTCGTCCACAATGAACCATCGTAAATGTGCTCGATTATGCCCAAGTTCTTCACCATCAATGGCAGCAGAAGCTGGAATTTTATCGTCCCGTTTGATCGTCCAAATCTCATTACATGGGTTATCTAGCCTTCCAATAAATTCCGCCATGCTACTCGCCACTGAACATGCAAATTCCCGACCAAAATCAGCCACTGTCGCGTAATAATGGGCATGCATCTCCGTAACACGTGCAATCAAAATGAATGTCCCTAATCTGATCGTAAGATTCTGATTTAGTTCATTCGATTTCCGCAACAAAGCCCACGCTAATTATTATCAGGCACTGACTGAGTCGAGAGACCAGCGGAAGCTACGAACTGTTAATCAAGTTCGACCACTATTTTACCAATCTGCTGATTTGACTCCAGATAATGATGCGCTGCTACTATCTCTTCAAATTTAAAGCTTCGATCAATGACAGGCTTGAGTGTTCCCTTGGATAAACCCGAGTGGATAAATTGCTTTGCTCTGCGAAAACGCTCGATGTCTTTTATAACTTCAGTAAACACATATCCCCTAACTGTCAGACTTTTACGAAGTGCTATTTTTAAGGGAAAAGTAGTTGTTTCGGGACTTAATGCTCCGTGTACTATTATTGTTCCTTCAGGGCTCATTGCTTCAGCAATTTCAGCTATTTGCGGCCCACCGACAGCATCAAATGCGATTTTTAAATTGTTTTCTCCCAAGATGCTTATCAAGCTATCCAGCAGCGGTTCTTCTTGGGTTGCAATCACATGGGCCGCGCCAGCCTTGAGCACAGCAGCCTTTTTAGCTCCTGTTTGAGTTGTAGCGATAGGGATACCCCCTAGAGCATTCACAATTTGAATCGCAGCCAATCCAACACTGCTCGATGCGGCGGTTATCAGTACTGCATCGCCTTTTTGCACGTTAGCAATTTCGATCAAAGCGCCATAAGCTGTCAGGTACTGCATCCAAGCTGCAGCACCTTCAGCAAAGGTTAGCCCTGCTGGCTGACGAATCCCCAAAACGTGACAGGCACAGCAATTTATGATCTTAT